>NZ_JBEZLM010000009.1:9553-9666 GCF_040652095.1 Streptomyces sp. NPDC048290 | reverse complement strand
GGCATCATGGTCAGCGGGTCAGCGGGTCAGCGGGTCAGCGGGTCAGCGGGTCAGCGGGTCAGCGGGTCAGCGGGTCAGCGGGTCAGCGGGTCAGCGGGTCAGCGGGTCAGCCG
>NZ_JBEZLM010000009.1:0-9455 GCF_040652095.1 Streptomyces sp. NPDC048290 | reverse complement strand
GGGCCAACCGCACAGCCCGCTGGCCCAATCACCACATGACCGACCGCCCACCCCAGCCACACACCGCGCCCCCACCTCACCTCACCCCTCACCCCACCACACCCGTCACCCCGCCCCACCCAACTGCGGGCAGTCGTGCCGCTGGGGCGGCACGGGTGGGCGCAGCGGCACCCCGCCAGCGCGGGCGAGCGCCACCCCCGTACCCCAGCCCCCGCCCCGTCCACCCCCTCACTCACCCGCACAACACCGCCCCCACCTCACGCACCTCACCTCCCTCACCCCCTCACCTCTCTCACCTCCCCCCCCCGCGAGGCGCGGCCCCCCACCCCCCGCCCCCACGGCGGTACCCTGACCGGGCACATCAACCCACCCACCAACCCCACCCACCAGCCCCACCACCAAAACCCACCCCACCCCCCTCACCCCGAAGGACAGACACATGCCCCTGGAAGCCGGCCTCCTGGAGATCCTCGCCTGCCCGGCCTGCCACGCCCCCCTCAAGGAGCAGGACACCGAGCTGATCTGCACCTCCGAGGCGTGCGGCCTCGCCTACCCCGTCCGCGACGACATCCCCGTCCTCCTCGTGGACGAGGCCCGCCGCCCGGCGTAGCACCCCACCCGCACCCCACCCCCACCCGCACCCCACCCCGCCCCACCCCCGGCGATCGGAAGTCCGCCCATGCTCGACGAGTCGCTGCTCGACACCCCCGAGGCCCTCGCGGACGCCGACCACCGCGGCCTCCTGCGCGGCGCCGCCGAGGCAGGCGCCCGCGTCCGCACCGCGGCCCGGCACGCCGCCGAGGCGGGCGTCACCGCCCTCAAACCCGACGGCCGCCCCCGAGCCGTCCTCATCGCGGGCCCCGGCGCCGCCGCCATCTGCGCCGCCGACCTCCTCGGCACCCTCGCCGGCCCCGGCAGCCCCGTCATCCGCCTCGCCCCCACCGGCGTGGCCCCGGTCGCGGGCGCCCTGCGCTGGGAGGTCCCCGGCTGGAGCGGCAACCTCGACCTCCTCCTCATCGCCACCCCCGACGGCACCGAACCCGGCCTCGCCCTCCTCACCGACCAGGCGTACCGCCGCGGCTGCACGGTCGTCGCCGTCGCCCCCGCCCGCACCCCCCTCGCCGACTCCGTCGCCGCCGTACACGGCCTCTTCGTCCCGATGGCGACCGCCCCCTACGACCAGGACGAACCCGAAGAACTCGCCGCCTCCGCCCCCGGCGTCTTCTGGGCCCTGCTCACCCCCCTCCTCTGCCTCCTCGACCGCATCGGCCTGCTGTCCGCGCCCCCCGAGGCCCTGGAGAAGGTCGCCGACCGCCTCGACCACATCGCCCAGCGCTGCGGCCCAGCCATCGCGACCTACAGCAATCCGGCCAAGACCCTCGCCGCCGAACTCGCCGACGCCCTCCCGGTGATCTGGACCGAGGGCACCTCCGCGGGCCCGGCAGGCCGCCGCTTCGCCGGAGCGCTCGCCGAACTCTCCGGCCGCCCCGCCCTCGTCGCCGAACTCCCCGAAGCGCTCTCCGCCCACAGCGCCCTGCTCGCCGGACCACTCGCCGCGGGCGCCGACCCCGACGACTTCTTCCGCGACCGCGTCGACGAACCCCCCGCACTGCACGCCCGAGTCGTCCTGCTCAGGGACCGCCCGATCGGCGGCCTCACTGCCGCCCCCACCGCCCGCGACCTGGCCCTCAGCCACGACACGCCGATCAGCGAGCTGGAACCCGAGTCGGGCGACGAACTGGAGACCCTCGCCGAACTGATCGCCATGACGGATTTCGCCGCCGTTTACCTGGCGCTCGCCTCAGGCGCATCCCCTGAACCCGGCACCTCCTGACCCCCACACCCCCCCCACACACACACCCGCGCCCCCACACCCCCCCCCGAAAACCAGCCACGCGCCGAACCTTGAGAGAACGAACGATGGACCGCCTCGACAACACCGTCCGCCCCTACGCCTGGGGGTCCACCACCGCCATCCCCCGCCTCCTCGGCACCGAGCCGACCGGCGAACCACAGGCGGAGATGTGGATGGGCGCCCACCCCGGCGCCCCCTCCCGCACCCCCCGCGGCACCCTGGACGACGTCATCAAGGCCGACCCCGAGCGCGAACTCGGCCCCGCCACCGTGGCCAGATTCGGCCCCCGCCTGCCCTTCCTCCTCAAACTCCTCGCCGCGGGCGCCCCCCTCTCCCTCCAGGTCCACCCCGACCTCACCCAGGCCAAAGAGGGCTACGCCGACGAGGAACGCCGCGGCATCCCCCTGGACGCCCCCCACCGCAACTACAAGGACGCCAACCACAAGCCCGAACTCATCTGCGCCCTCACCGAGTTCGACGGCCTCTGCGGCTTCCGCGACCCCAACGACGCCGCCGACCTCCTCGACGGCCTCGGCGTCCCCTCCCTCAAGCCCTACGCCGACCTGCTGCGCGCCCACCCCGAGGAAGCCGCCCTGCGCGAGGTCCTCACCGCCGTCCTCACCGCCGACCCCGAGGACATGACCCGCACGGTCACCGAGACCGCCACCGCCTGCGAACGCCTCGGCGGCCCCTACACCCCCTACGCCGACATCGCCCGGCACTACCCCGGCGACCCCGGCGTCCTCGCCGCCCTGCTGCTCCACCACGTCCGGCTCCAGCCCGGCGAGGCCCTCTACCTCGGCGCCGGCATCCCGCACGCCTACCTCGACGGCCTCGGCGTCGAGATCATGGCCAACTCCGACAACGTCCTGCGCTGCGGCCTCACCCCCAAGCACATCGACGTCCCCGAACTCCTGCGCGTCGTCCGCTTCGCACCCACCGACCCCGGCGTCCTGCGCCCCGAGGCCGACCCGGACGGCGAAGAGGTCTACGCCACCCCCATCGACGAGTTCCGCCTCTCCCGCTACCTCCTCACCGACGGCGCCACCCCCCGCGACCTCACCCGCCCCACCCCGCAGATCCTGCTCTGCACCACCGGCACCCTCCACCTCGGCGACCAGGACCTCACCCCCGGCCGGTCCGTGTTCGTCCCCGCGGGCGAACCCACCGAGGTCTCCGGCACCGGCACGCTCTTCCGCGCCACCGTCATCGCCTGACCAGCCCGGCCGGAGAGCCCCTGACTCCCCCCATGTGAGCCCCCGGTGACTCCCCCGTGAGGGAACTCACCGACTCAGCCGCCACCGCCGTACCGGACTGCAACAATGC
Source organism: Streptomyces sp. NPDC048290 (assembly GCF_040652095.1). Lineage (NCBI taxonomy): Bacteria > Bacillati > Actinomycetota > Actinomycetes > Kitasatosporales > Streptomycetaceae > Streptomyces > Streptomyces sp. NPDC048290. The sequence goes on along the minus strand of NZ_JBEZLM010000009.1, from coordinate 6,274 downwards.
CCACCGACAACGCACGGGCCCAGCCCGGCACGGCGGCGCCCGGCACAGCCCGTCCCGGCGACGCACGCAGATGAAGAAGGGACACCCCGGACCACATGAGCGCGTCAGGCGGCACCAAAGCGATCGTGGCGGCACTCCTCGCCAACCTGTCGATCGCCGTAGCGAAGTTCGTGGCGTTCCTCTTCAGCGGCTCGTCCTCGATGCTCGCCGAAGCGGTGCACTCCGTCGCCGACTCCGGCAACCAGGGCCTGCTCCTCCTCGGCGGCAAACGCGCCCAGCGCGAAGCCACCCCCCAACACCCCTTCGGCTACGGCCGCGAACGCTATATCTACGCCTTCCTCGTCTCCATCGTCCTCTTCTCCGTCGGCGGCATGTTCGCCATCTACGAGGGCTACGAGAAGATCAAGCACCCCCACGAGATCGAGCACTGGTACTGGCCCGTCGGCGTTCTCGTCTTCGCGATCATCGCCGAGACCTTCTCCTTCCGCACCGCCATCAAGGAGTCCAACGCCCTGCGCGGACGCCAGTCCTGGAAGGACTTCATCCGCCACGCCAAGGCACCCGAACTCCCCGTCGTCCTCCTGGAGGACCTCGGCGCCCTCGTCGGCCTGTTCCTCGCCCTCGGCGGCGTCGGCCTCGCTCTCCTCACCGGCGACGGCATCTGGGACGGCATCGGCACCCTCTGCATCGGCGTCCTCCTCATCCTGATCGCCGTCGTCCTCGCCGCCGAGACCAAGTCCCTGCTGCTCGGCGAGGCCGCCGGCCTGGAGGACGTCCGGAAGATCGAGGCCGCCATCGTCGACGGCGACACCGTCCCCCGCATCATCCACATGCGCACCCTCCACCTCGGCCCCGAGGAACTCCTCGTCGCCGCCAAGATCGCCGTCCGGCACGACGACACCGCCACCGAGATCGCCACCGCCATCGACGCCGCCGAGGCCCGCATCCGCGAGGCCGTCCCCATCGCCCGCGTCATCTACCTCGAACCCGACGTCTACAGCGAGACCGAAGCCGCCAAGGGCGCCGACCCCACCACCACCCCCGGCGGCCCCACCCACCCCGACACCGCCCACTGACCTCACCGCCCCCGACCGGCTCCCCGGAACGGCGCGAACTCTTCGCGGCCGGACTGGGGACGGCCGGGCCGTCCGGTGTAGCTTGGGACGGAGCCAGACGTCGCTGCTGATGGCGGTCGGGCGGTCCCCCAGCGGACCGACCGAGGGAGAGAGGGCCTCCGACGGACTGCGCTGCGCGCACGCGGGCACCCCTGTGTCCGCCGCCGCGCAGACCAGCCCTACCCACCTCGAACCGACACCGAGGAGCAGCTCGCAATGACGACTGTCGACAACCGACAGGACTTCAAGGTCGCCGACCTCTCCCTGGCCGTCTTCGGCCGCAAGGAGATCACCCTCGCCGAGCACGAGATGCCCGGCCTGATGGCGATCCGCAAGGAGTACGCCGAGGCACAGCCCCTGGCCGGCGCCCGCATCACCGGCTCCCTGCACATGACCGTCCAGACCGCGGTACTCATCGAGACCCTCGCCGCCCTCGGCGCGCAGGTCCGCTGGGCCTCCTGCAACATCTTCTCCACCCAGGACCACGCCGCCGCGGCCATCGCCGTCGGCCCGAACGGCACCCCGGACAACCCCCAGGGCATCCCCGTCTTCGCCTGGAAGGGCGAGACCCTCGACGAGTACTGGTGGTGCACCGAGCAGGCCCTGACCTGGCCTGACAGCCCCACCGGCGGCCCCAACATGATCCTCGACGACGGCGGCGACGCCACCCTCCTCGTCCACAACGGCGTCCAGTACGAGAAGGACGGCAAGGTCCCCTCGCCCGACACCGCCGAGTCCGACGAGCACCGCGTCATCCTCGAACTGCTCACCCGCACCCTGGGCGAGAGCCCCCAGAAGTGGACCCAGCTCGCCTCGGAGATCCGCGGCGTCACCGAGGAGACCACCACCGGAGTCCACCGCCTGTACGAGATGCAGCGCGACGGCACCCTCCTGTTCCCGGCGATCAACGTCAACGACGCCGTCACCAAGTCGAAGTTCGACAACAAGTACGGCTGCCGCCACTCCCTCATCGACGGCATCAACCGCGCCACCGACGTCCTCATCGGCGGCAAGACCGCGGTCGTCGCGGGCTACGGCGACGTCGGCAAGGGCTGCGCCGAATCTCTGCGCGGCCAGGGCGCCCGCGTGATCATCACCGAGATCGACCCCATCTGCGCCCTCCAGGCCGCGATGGACGGCTACCAGGTCGCCACCCTGGACGACGTCGTCGAGACCGCCGACATCTTCATCACCACGACCGGCAACAAGGACATCATCATGGCCGCCGACATGGCCAAGATGAAGCACCAGGCCATCGTCGGAAACATCGGCCACTTCGACAACGAGATCGACATGGCCGGCCTCGCCAAGCTCCCCGGCATCGTCAAGGACGAGGTCAAGCCCCAGGTCCACACCTGGACCTTCCCCGACGGCAAGGTCCTCATCGTCCTGTCCGAGGGCCGCCTGCTGAACCTGGGCAACGCCACCGGCCACCCGTCGTTCGTGATGTCCAACTCCTTCGCGGACCAGACCCTGGCCCAGATCGAGCTGTTCACCAAGCCCGACGAGTACCCCACCGGCGTCTACACCCTGCCCAAGCACCTCGACGAGAAGGTCGCCCGCCTCCACCTGGACGCCCTGGGCGTCAAGCTCACCACGCTCCGCCCGGAGCAGGCCGACTACATCGGCGTGAAGGTCGAGGGCCCGTACAAGCCGGACCACTACCGCTACTGAGCACCGCTACCGAGCCCCGCGCTCCACAGCGACCTCAAGGACAGGCCCCCGCACCCCCGTGCCGGGGGCCTGTCCCCTTGGCCGCCCCGCTCCGCCCGGCCCGCGACCCACTCGTCCGACCGGCCGCGCCACCCGTCACACCCCAGGACCAGGACCCTCATGCCCCGCGGTCGCTATTCGCTCCTCGATCCGCACGATCACACCCCCTTCGCCCACGAACACTTCCAGTGCGCCCCCGGCCCCTCCGGCTGGCGCTACGTCTCCCAGCTGACCACCCCCTCCGGCGATCACCTCGGCTCCGTCGACCTCACCCTCGACGCCCTCGGCCGCCCCCTCCGTCTCGAACTCCACGCCGCGAGCTGGCAGGTGCGCGGTGCCGCCCTCGACGGCGTCACCTGGGTCCGCACCGACCCCACCGGCAGCCATGCCACCGAAGGCAATGTGCGTGCCCACGCCTTCACCGGCACCTCCCCCGCGTTCGTCATCGCCACCGCTCGACTCCTGCGCCTCACCCCCTCCTCAGCAGCGACCAGAATCCGCCTGGTCGACTTCACCCACCCGGTCCTCGCCCCCCGCACCGTGGACCAGTCCTGGGCCCTGCTGAAAAGAGAAGCACACGCCACTGACAACGCCCCCCTGACCGTGGACGAATACCAGGTCACAGCCCTGGACACCGGCGAACGACACCCCGTCCACCTCACCGGCGACGTGGTCCTGGCCGCCCCCGGCATCGAACTCGACGACCTGGACTCACCCCCGTCCACCTTCGCCCCCGACCCGGACACCGCCTAACGCCCACAAGCCCCCGAGCAAACCGCCCGAACCACCTACGCAGGCGGCACGAACCCGGTCGACGGCTTCGGCGACGGCCGCTCACCCGCGGCCCCCGGCTCCCGAGGCGCGACGCGCGAATCACCGCCGACCCCCGGAGCGGACGGCGCCGGACCCCCACTCACCGACGGCGGAACGACCGGCCCCCCACCCGTCCCCGGACCCACCGCACCCGACCCGGCCACCCCGACCCCGCCGCTCCCCGCAGCCCGCCGAGCCTCCCGCACCTGCCGCTCCTGCAACATCGCCGCCAAATAGGCGCCGGGCGGCACCCCAGGCGGCACCGGAGCCCCCGAACGCTCCGCCACATCGGCCGCCAACCGCTCCGCCATGCTCCAGCCGACCTGCGGACTCAGCTGCCCCATCCGCGTCAGGTACTGCCGCACGGCCAGCCACAGACCATCCGGCACCGCCGAAAGATCCACCGCCGCGAACCGCCCCGCCAGCCACGGCGGAGGCGGCGGCACCAACCCGGTCCGCGCGGCAGGCACCCGCTCCCGCACCACCAGCGTCCCCGCGAACACATCCCCCAGCCGCCGCCCCCGCGCCGACACCAGCGACGCGATACACGCGACGACCCCGAACGTCATCAGGATCTCGATCATCCCGATCCCACCCCGCACCAGCGCATGCCGGAACCGGATCGGCCCCCCGTCATCCCGCACCACCCGCAACCCGACGGCCATCTTCCCCAGCGACCGCCCATGGGACAGCGTCTCCACCGCGATCGGCGCCCCCACCAGCACCAGCAGGAACGACGCGATCGACAACGCCGTCCGCGCGGCATCGTCCAAAGACGCCGAAGCGATCATCAACCCCATGGACACCAGCAGATACGCGGCAAAGGCCACGAGGAGATCGAGCAGCACCGCCAGAGCCCTGCTCGGCAGCTTCGCCGGACGCAGCTCCAAGGCCACCGCCTCGCCCGTCACCAGCTCATCCACGCCCTTCACCCTTCCCCTGGTCTGCCTATCGCACGATCAGTCTGCCAAGCTGAGAACGCGGAGCGCCGCAGTAGGACAAGCTGACACCCACCTGAATCGGCCACGACCCGCCGACGAACAGCCGAGGAGCAGGCACACCGATGGACCTCGACGTCTTCGTCACCGCCCATCGCGCGGAATGGGACCGCCTGGACACCCTCCTACGACGCCGCCGCCTCACCGGCGCCGAGGCCGACGAACTCGTCACGCTCTACCAGCGCACCGCCACCCACCTCTCCCAGATCCAGTCCAGCGCCCCCGACCCCCAGCTCACCGGCCGCCTCAGCCAACTCGTCGCCCGCGCGCGCAGCGCCGTCACCGGCACCCGCCGCGCGTCCTGGCGCGACGTCACCCACTTCCTCACCTACGGCTTCCCGGCCGCCGTCTACTGCGCACGCCACTGGTGGGTCCCCACAGCCCTGCTCTCCACCCTGGTCGCGGCCCTCCTCGGCTGGTGGATCGGCGCCCACCCCGAGGTCCAGTCCTCCATAGCCGCCCCCGACGAACTACGCGAGATGACCCGCCCAGGCGGCGGCTACGAGACGTACTACTCCAGCCACCCCGCCGCCTCGTTCGCCGCCCAGGTCTGGACGAACAACGCGCAGGCGGCGGCCCTCTGCCTGGTCCTCGGCGTCTTCCTCGGCCTGCCCGTGATCTGGGTCCTGTTCACCAACTTGCTGAACCTGGGCATAGGCATCGGCCTCATGTCCTCCGCAGGCCGCCTGGACACCTTCCTCGGCCTCGTCCTGCCGCACGGCCTCCTGGAACTCACCGCGGTCTTCGTCGCCGCCGGCACCGGACTACGCCTCGGATGGACCCTCATCGACCCCGGCCCCCGCACCCGGCGCACCGCCCTCGCGGAAGAGGGCCGCGCGGCCGTCGGCATGGCGATCGGCCTCGCCCTGGTCCTCTTCATCTCCGGAGTCATCGAAGGCTTCGTGACCCCGTCCGGCCTCCCCACCTGGGCCCGCATCGCCATCGGCATCACAGCCGAGCTGGCCTTCCTCGCGTACGTCTACGTCCTCGGCGGCCGAGCGGCCCGCGCCGGAGCCACCGGCGACGTGGACGCCACTGAACGCAGCGCGACCGTCCCCACGGCCGCCTGATGTGCGGACACGTCTGTTGAGCTGCTACTGTCCTCTTCGCCCCGCAGGAGCTGTTGACACAGCACAGGCGGGGAGGTAGATTCGAACAGTTGCCTGGAACTGGGTGTCACCCGGTCGGCAACCACAGAATCCACTAGCCATCTCAAGTCGCCGTCTCCTCACACGAGATTTCGACTTTGTTGTGGCGCCCCCCGATGAAATCGGAAAGAGACGGCCGGTCAGACCGGCAAGAAACTTCTGATAAAGTCGGAACCGCCGGAAAGGGAATCGCGAAAGCGAAAACCTGGAAAGCATTCCGAGGAAATCGGACCGGGAAACGGTCTGATAGAGTCGGAGACACGAAGGGAAGCGCCCGGAGGAAAGCCCGAGAGGGTGAGTACAAAGGAAGCGTCCGTTCCTTGAGAACTCAACAGCGTGCCAAAAATCAACGCCAGATATGTTGATACCCCGTCTCCAGCATCATGCTGGGACGAGGTTCCTTTGAAATAACACAGCGAGGACGCTGTGAACGGTCGGGCTTATTCCGCCTGGCTGTTCCGCTCTCGTGTGTGTGTCCCGATTACGG
>NZ_JBEZLM010000008.1:205020-392721 GCF_040652095.1 Streptomyces sp. NPDC048290 | reverse complement strand
CGCGCACGGCATCATCGACTACTTCGCGGGCGCCGCCGACAAGCTCACCGGTGTCACCCTGCCCACCCGCAGCCCGGACTACCTGGGCTACACGGCACCCGCCGCTTCGGGTGGACCCGGCCCGGTCACCGGGGCCGGACGTGTCCGCCGCTTCGGACACGTCCGGCACACACGGCGACGGACGCCGGACCCACCCGCCGCTGCGAACGGGCCCGGCGCGCTTCACCGGTTGGTGCGGGTCGTACGGGTCGTACGGGTCGTACGGGTCGTACGGGTCGTACAAATGGTGCAGGTGGTGCAGGTGGGGCGCCGGGGCCGTCCGCCGCTTTCGGGCCGTGCCGGACGGACCCGGCGCCCCCGTTCCCCCGTCGGCGCCGGCAGGGAGGTGGACGCCTGCGGGGAGTCAGAAGCGGGCGGGTGTCATGGCCCGGTCACTTCACCGAGCCCGCCATCACGCCCTGCACGAAGTGCCGCTGGAAGGCGAAGAACACGACGACCGGGACCACCAGCGAGAGGAACGCACCGGGGGCGAGGACGTCGATGTTGCTGCCGAACTGCCGGATCTGGGACTGGAGTTCCACCGTCAGCGGCTGCGAGGAGGTGTCGGCGAACAGCAGCGCCACCAGCATGTCGTTCCAGACCCAGAGGAACTGGAAGATGGCGAGGCTGGCGATGGCGGGCTTGCCCACCGGCAGCACCAGCCGGGTGAAGATCCGCCACTCGGTGCCGCCGTCCATCCGGGCCGCCTCCAGCATCTCCTTCGGGATCTCCGCGAAGTAGTTGCGCAGCAGGAACACCGCGAACGGCAGTCCGTAGGCGACATGGAAGAGGACCACGCCCGGGATGGTGCCGAACAGCCCCAGCTGGCCGAAGAGCTTGGCGACCGGCAGCAGACCGATCTGCACCGGCACCACCAGCAGCGCCACGACCAGCAGGAAGATCGTGTCGCGGAACGGGAAGTCCAGCCAGGCGAAGGCGTATCCGGCGAGCGCCGCGATCGCCACGACCAGCAGGGTCGCGGGGACCGAGATCAGCACCGTGTTCCAGAACGCCCGGGTGATCCCGGAGTTGTCCAGCAGTGCCGTGTAGTTGTCGAAGGAGAGCTGGCCGGGGCTGGTGAACACGGTCCACCAGCCGCCGGTCGCGGTGTCCTCGGCGGACCGCAGCGAGGAGAGGAGGAGCCCGGCGAGCGGGGTCATCCAGACCAGGGCGACGACCACGAGGAACGCCTGGACGACGGCGCTGCCCAGTCCGCGCCGGATCGCGTTCATCCCTGACTCCTTTTGAAGCGGCGGACGTTGAAGACCATCGCGGGGATCACCAGCAGCAGGAGCAGGACGCCGAGCGCGCTGCCGAGACCCTGGTCGTTGCCGCCGCCGAAGGACACCAGCCACATCTGGGAGGCGAGCACGGTCGCGTCCTCCTGCACCGGTCCTGGCGCGATGATGTAGACGAGGTCGAAGACCTTCATCACATTGATGACCAGGGTGATGAAGACGACGGTCAGGGTGGGGGCGAGCAGCGGCACGGTGATCTTCCGGAAGATCTGCCACTCACTGGCCCCGTCGATCCGGGCGGCCTCCAGCGCGTCCCGGGGCAGGGTGGAGAGCCCGGCGCCGATCAGCACCATGGAGAAGCCGGTCCAGATCCAGAGATAGGCGCCGATGATGGCGGGGGTGACGAGGGTCGGGCCGAGCCAGGAGATCCCGTCGTAGGCCGGGGCGAAGTTGGACTCGGGCAGCCGTAGCTGGTAGGAGCCGCCGTCCAGTCCGGCGAAGCGGAACGACCCGTCGTCGCCGGTGGTGGTACGGGCGACGGTACGGCCGCCCTGTACCGCCTCCACGGTCATGCCGGGCAGTCCGCTCTCGCCCGGGTCGACCCGGCCCTGCTGTCCGCCGCCGCCCGCGGTGAAGTCCAGGTAGACCACACCGCGCAGTTCGTCGGGGGCGGCGGTCCCGGAGGCCGCGGCCTCGGCGGGGCTCGCGCCGTCCGGCAGATCGCGGGGCAGTACCCCGACCAGGCCGAGGGCGCTGGTGCTGCCCGGGGACACCGCCTGCTCGGTGGTGTAGGAACCGTCCTGGCCCTGGGCGATGCCCTGGCCGTCCCGGGCGCGGGCGGTGGGGTAGGACGAGGTGCCGGAGAAGGAGTCGTGGACGGCGACCACGGCCGCGTTCAGGACGCCCTTGTCGGGGTCCTCGTCGTAGGCGAGCCGGAAGATGATGCCGGCCGCGAGGAAGGACACCGCCATCGGCAGGAACAGCAGCAGCTTGAAGGCGGTCGCCCAGCGGATCTTCTCCACCAGCACGGCGAGGATCAGTCCGAGGCCGGTGAGCAGGACCGGGGCGACGACGACCCAGATCGCGGTGTTGCGCAGCGCCTTGAGGGTGACGGGGTCGCGGAAGATCTCCGCGTAGTTGCCGCCGCCGACGAAGCCGGTGCCGGAGGCGTCGAAGAGGCTGCGGCCGACGGAGAACAGCACCGGGTAGACCACGAGGGCGCCGAGCAGCAGCAGCGCGGGCAGGACGAAGAGCACGGCGGCGGCCCGGCCCCGCCGCCGGGCCCGCCGCGTACGCTCCGCGGCGGGGTCCGGCGGCGGGGTGCCCGCCTCTTTCACGAGGGTGGCGGTCACGGTCAGTCCTTGTACGCCTTGGCCGCCGCGTCCTCCAGCTGCCCGGCGGTCGCGGTCGGGTCGGACGGGTCGCGCAGGAAGTCCTGGAGGATCTTCCACTCACCGGCGCCCTTGGTGCCGCCGAACGCGGCCGGGGCCTGGTCGGACATGTCGAACCGGACCGCGTCGCCCGCGTCGATCAGGGACTTGGCGGTGGCGCGGGTGACATCGTCGCCGTAGGTGGCGAGGTCGAGGGACTTGTTCGGGGAGAGATAGCCGCCGAGGTCGGCCCAGACGGCGGCGGCCTCCGGAGTGGCCAGCCACTCGACGAAGGCCATGCCGGCCTCCTGGTTCTTGCCCTCCTTGACGACCACGGCCGCGTCACCGCCGCTGACCACCGGTGCCTTGCCGCCGTCGACCGGCGGGAAGGGGAAGAAGTCGGCGTCCTCGCCGATGACCTTGCCGTACTCGTCCTTGGCGACGGCGGCCACGAAGTCGCCCTCGTAGACCATGCCGGCCTCCGGCTGGGGGCCGAAGACCTTCTCCACGGAGCCGGGGAAGTCGGTGTTGAGGGCGCCGTTCTGGCCGCCCGCGATCAGCTGCTTGTCCTTGAACAGGGTGCCGAGCGTGGTGAGCGCCTTGACGACCGAGGTGTCGGTCCACTTCAGCTCGTGCGCGGCGAGGGCGTCGTACTTCTCGGGTCCGGCCTGGGAGAGATAGATGTTCTCGAACCAGTCGGTGAGGGTCCAGCCGTCCTGTCCGGCCACCGCGAACGCGGCGAGCCCGGAGTCGGAGACGGTCCGTCCGGCCTCCAGCATCTCGGCGTAGGTGGCGGGCGCGTCCACCCCGGCCTGGGCGAGGGCGTCGGGGCTGTACCAGACGGTGGACTTGTGGGCGGCCTTGAAGTAGACGCCGTAGGCGGTGCCGTCGACGCTGCCGTAGTTCTTCCAGACCGGCGCGAAGTTGGCGTTCAGGGCGTCCTGGGCGGTCTTGGAGAGCGGCTGGAGCCAGCCTTCCTGGGCGAACTGCTGGAGCACACCGACCTGCGGGACCATCACGACGTCGGGCGCGTTGCCGCCCTCGATCTTGGAGCCGACGACGGTGGAGACATTGTCGCCGGTGGAGACGAACTCGGTCTTCGCGCCGGTCTGCTCGGTGAAGGCGTCCAGCACCTTCTGGAAGTTCTGCTGTTCGGTGCCGGACCAGACACCGGCGACGGAGACGGTCTGTCCGCTGAGCGGCTTGTCACCGCCCCCGGCGGCGACGTCGTCACCGCCGCAGGCGGTGAGGGTGACGGCGAGCACCAGGGCGGTGCATCCGGTGAGCAGGGTGGTACGGGGTCGTATCATCGTTGATATATCCCTTCGGCGGATATGCGGTTGACGCCGAGTGATCGGTGTCGGACGCCGGGCGGCCAGTGGTGGCTCACTGGTCGCTCAGCCACCAGGCGGCGGTGGAGCCGGGCAGGACGCCTGCCGGGCAGGGGCCGCTGGAGAGCAGGGGGGTGCCCGAGACGGGCGCGGGCACGGGTGCGGTGGAGAAGTTCACGGCGCAGACCAGTCCGTCGCCGCGTTCGAAGGCGAGGACCCCGGGCTGCCGGTCCAGCCAGCGCAGTACGCCCTCGCCCAGTTGGGGCAGCGCGGCCCGCAGCTGGAGACCGTCCCGGTACAGATGCCAGAACGACCTGGTGTCGGCGAGCGCCCGGTCGGTGGCGTACTCGGCGAAGTAGTCCGGCTGCGGCAGCCAGGGCCGGGCGCCGGCCGCCCCGGAGGTGAAGCCGAACGGGGACGCCTGTCCGGACCAGGGCAGCGGCACCCGGCAGCCGTCCCGGATACGGGCCCGGCTGCCGGTGCGCCGGAAGATCGGGTCGGTGATCTGGTCGTCGGGCAGATCGACCACCTCGGGCAGCCCGAGTTCCTCGCCCTGGTAGATGTACGCGGCTCCGGGCAGCGCCAGCATCAGCAGCGCGGCGGCGCGGGCGCGGGCGGCGCCGAGACCGCTGCCCTCGGTGCTGGGTCCGCCGTAGCGGGTGACCGTGCGGACCTGGTCGTGGTTGTTGAGCACCCAGGTGACCGTGGAGCCGGTGCCCGCGATGTCCTCCATGGCCTCGGAGATGACCTTGCGGAAGGCGTCGGCGTCCCAGGGGGCGCCCAGCAGGTCGAAGAAGAACGCCTGGTGCAGTTCGTCGGGGCGGACGTAGAGGGCGTGTTCGCGGGCGGTGGGCACGGAGACCTCGCCGACCAGCAGCCGTTCGCGGCCGTCGCGGGCGGCGTACTCGTCGCACACCGTGCGCCAGTGCCGCCACACGTCGTGCACCTCGGGCTGGTTCCAGGCGAGCGGGTTGACCGAGTCACGGGTGCGGGCGTCGACATCGGGGTCGTCGGAGTCGGGCAGGTCGGGGTGCTTGTAGAGACCGGCGGCGACATCGATCCGGAAGCCGTCGACACCCCGGTCGAGCCAGAACCGCAGGACGCCCTCGAACTCGGCGGGCACCTCGGGGTTGCGCCAGTTCCAGTCGGGCTGTTCGGGGGTGAACATGTGCAGGTACCACTCGCCGGGCGTGCCGTCGGGCTCGGTGACCCGGGTCCAGGCGGAGCCGCCGAACATGGCGTGCCAGTTGTTGGGCGGCTCGGCGCCGTCCGGACCGCGCCCGGCGGCGAAGTGGAACCGGGCCCGCTCGGGGCTGCCGGGGGCGGCGGCGAGCGCGTCCCGGAACCAGTGGTGCTCCACGGAGCAATGGTTGGGGACGATGTCCAGCAGGACCTTGATGCCGAGCCGGCGGGCGGCGGACATCAGCAGATCGAACTCGGCGAGGTCGCCGAAGAGGGGGTCCACGTCCTGGTAGGCGGCGACGTCGTAGCCGTGGTCGTGCTGCGGCGAGGGGTAGAACGGGCTGAGCCAGATCCCGTCCACGCCGAGCTTGCGGAGATAGGGAAGTCCGGCACGGACACCGGCCAGATCGCCGATGCCGTCGCCGGTGCTGTCCAGGAAACTGCGGACGTACACCTGGTAGATCACCGCGTCGCGCCACCAGTGGCGCCCCGTGAAGGTCGGTTGAATCACCCCGGTAGACCTGTCTGTGCCTGCTGCCGCCGTCATGCATACATGTTAAGTAAGCGTGTCGTGCAGGTGTCAATGAACATGCAGAAGCTACTGGCGAGTTGACATCGGATATCCGGATAAATCCGGGTGCGAAGGCAGTAGTTGAGACACTGACGTTACCTAACGCGTAACTAGTCGACCTGAGGACCGGAGCACTACCACCGGAGCGCTGCCGGAGAATCGGCGGAGAACGGGGCTCAGCCGCCGGAGACCGCCGCCAGCTCGCGCGCGAGGCGCCGGACCGCCTCGGCCGGGGTCTGCTTCCCAGTCAGCGCGTCCCGCACGACCGCCTGCACCACCAGGCTCACCTGGTCGTAGCGCGGGCTCTTGGGGCGCGGCGCTGCGGCGAGCACGCTCTCGCGCAGGGTCGGCAGATAGGGGAACCGCCGGATCAGCTCCGGGTCCTCGTACAGATCGGCCCGGACGGGGGGCAGCGCGCCCCGGGTGAGGACCTGGCGCTGGACGCTCTCGCCGGTGAGGTAGGCGATCACCCGGGCGGCCGTCTCCGGGTGCTCGGCACGGCTGCTGACGGCGAGGTTGGAGCCGCCGAGCACACTGGTGCCGGGTCCGTCGGGACCGGGCAACGGCACCGCGCCGATCTTCCCGGCGACCGGCGAGCCGGGGTCGGGCACGGCGGCGTAGGGCCAGTTGCGCAGGAAGAGCAGCTCTCCTTGCTGGAACGCCTGTTTGGACTCCTCCTCCTTCCAGCCCAGCGCCGCCCGGGGTATCCAGCCCTCCTGGAGTCCGCGCGCCAGGAACCCGATCCCCTGCCGGGCCGCCTGGGAGTCGACGGTGACCCGCTCGCCCTCGTCGCCGAGGATGGTGCCGCCCGCCGAGTACACGGCCTCGGCCGCGTTCACGGTGAGCCCCTCGTAGGGCAGGAACTGGCCCGCGTAGCCGTCGAGACCGTGCTTCGGGGCCAGGGTCTCGGCGTAGTGCTCCAGCTCGGCCCAGGTGCGCGGCGGTGCCAGGCCCTCGCGGGCCAGGATGTCCTTGCGGTAGAGCAGCAGCCCGGCGTTGGTGACATAGGGGACGGCGTACAGCCGTCCGTCGTAGGTCGCGGTGTCGACCACCGGGGGCAGGAAGGTGTCCAGCGGGAAGGGCTCGCGCGGCAGCGGGCGTATCCAGCCCGCCGCGGCGAACTGGGAGGTCCAGTTGACGTCGATGTTGAGGATGTCGAAGCGGGCGCGGCCGTCCGCGCGCAGATCGGTGGACATCTGCGCATAGGTCTCGTCGGCGGAGTCGGGCAGTTCGGTCACCTCGACCCGCTCGTCCGGGTGGGCGCTGTTCCAGCCCGCCAGGACGGCACGCAGATAGCCGGTGAGGTCCCCGCCGGTGGCCAGGGTGAGCGGCCCGCGCCCGTCGTCGGGGGGCTTCCCGGCGGAGACATAGCCGGTCAGGACGACGACAAGGGCGAGAAGACCCCTACCCGCGGCCCGTATCCACCGCATAGGTTCCTCCCCGTGCACCCTCCCGGGCCACATCGCCCGGACGCTGCCATGTATACCTGTTAGGTATGGGCGATACTAGGGGCCTGCGGCACTACACCCGGAGGCGAGGAGGAGAGCGCTGGTGCGGCTGCCCCTCCTGGCCCTGCTCGCCCGCGGTCCGGCGCACGGCTACGAACTGAAACAGGACCTTGAGCAACTGCTGGGTGCCGCGTACCCTCAGCCGAACGTCGGCCAGATCTACGTGACCCTCGGGCGCCTGGAGAAGACAGGACTGATCGAGGGCGAGGACGTCGAGCAGGCCGGCCGGCCCAACAAGAAGGTCTACCACCTCACCGAGGCCGGGCGGGAGGCGCTGCGCGTCTGGTACGACGAGGTGTCCGACGAGCCCCGGGTGCGCGACGAGTTCTTCATGAAGCTGGCGCTCGCCCCGCGGACCGGTCTCGCCGACCAGATCGCGCTGATCAACAAGCAGCGGCGCCAGTACCTCACCACCATGCGCAGCCTCTCCCGGCTGGCCGCCGCGTCGGACCGGGACAACCGCACGGCCCAGCTGCTCATCGAGGGGGCCATGCTGCATCTCCAGGCCGACCTGGACTGGCTGGAGAGGTGCCAGGAAGAACTGGAGGAGCTGGAGTGACCGACGCCGCCGCTCCACACCCGCCCGCGGACGCCGATGACACCGCTCCCCCGGACACCGCTCCCCCGGACGCCGATGCCGCCGGGTCCGGTGCCGGGTCCGTGCCCGTGCTGCGCGCCGAGGGCCTGGTCAAGACCCATCACGGCGAGGGCGCCCCGGCACACGCGGTGCGCGGGGTCGATCTGAGCGTGCGGCGCGGCGAGTTCGTGGCGATCACCGGTCCGTCCGGGGCCGGGAAGTCCACACTGCTGCATCTGCTGGGCGGCCTCCAGCGCCCGGACGCCGGGCGGATCTGGCTGGACGGCGAGTGCACCGACGCCTACAGCGAGGCCCGCTGGGCGGTACGGCGCCGCAAGCAGATCGGGATCGTCTTCCAGTTCTTCAACCTGGTCTCCAACCTGTCCGTCGCCGACAATGTGGAGCTGCCCGCGCTGCTCGCCGGGACGGCCCCGCGCCAGGCCCGCGCCGAGCGCGAGAAGCTGCTGGCCGAGCTGGGGCTGACGGGCAAGGAGCGGAGTATGCCGGGCGAGCTGTCCGGCGGTGAGCAGCAGCGCGTCGCGCTCGCCCGCGCCCTGGTCAACCGGCCCCCGCTGCTGCTCGCCGACGAACCCGCGGGCAGCCTGGACAGCAAGGGCACCCGGGAGGTCGTCCGGCTGCTCGGCCGCTTCCACCAGCGCGGCCAGACCATCGTGCTGGTCACCCATGACGCCCGGCTGGCCAGCGCCGCCGACCGGGTGATCAGCTTCTTCGACGGCCGGATAGCCGACGACGCACCCCTGGACGGCCCGCCGAAGCGGCGCGGGACCGGCATCTCCGGGGTGCTGGAGCTGAAGGACTGACCCGGTGCGAGCCATGGTGCGCTGGACGCACTCCGATCTGCGCACCCATCGCGGCGAGGCGCTGTTCCTGGTGCTGGCCACGGTCGGCATCGTCACCTCGCTGCTGCTGGCCGCCGCCCTCTTCGGCTATGCCACCAACCCCTGGCAGCGCACATTCACCGAGGCCAACGGCGCCCATGTCTGGCTGCGCACCAGCGTCACCGCCGACACCCGCCAGCTCGCCCGGCAGGACGGCGTGGAGTCGGTCGCCGGGCCCTACCCCATCGTGGCCACCACCGTCGTCTCGCGCGGCGCCCGCGCCGCCGTGGAGCTGCGCGGGGTCGGCCAGGAGCCGGACGTGGGCCGCCCCGTAGGGCTCGACGGAAGCTGGCTGGACCAGGACGACCCGCGGGGCGTGGTCCTGGAGACCTCCCTCGCCCGCGCCCTGGTCGCCGAACCCGGCGACACCCTCACCATCCCCGGCACCACCCGCACCCTGCGGGTCCGCGGGGTCGCCGACACCGCCGAGCCGCGCTACCAGCCCGGCAAGCGCCCCGGTCTGATCTGGGCGCCCCCGGCCGCCGTCCCCGACCCCGACCGCCAGTTCATCGGTCTGCGCCTGACCGACCCGGAGGACACCGCGTACGCCACCCAGCGCGCGGTCACCGTGCTGGGCGGGGGCGCCGTGCGCGACATCGGGAACTGGCGGCGCGCCCAGTCCGAGGCACAGGGCGACAACCGGCTGCTCGGCCAGGTGCTGGGGCTGTTCGGGCTGGGCGCGCTGCTCGCCGCCGGACTCGCCGTGCACGGGGCGATCAGCACCCGTATCCGGGGCCATCTGCGGGACATCGCGGTGCTCAAGGCGATCGGCTTCACCCCGGGCCAGGTGGTCCGGGTCTATCTGCTCCAGCATCTGCTGTACGCGCTGCTGGGCGCGGTGGCCGCCGCCGCGCTCACCGAGGCGCTGGGCACCCGTATCCCGGGACGGCTCGGGGAGGCGGTCGGGGTGTGGCAGGGGCTGGCCGGCCACACCGCCGTGCTGTTCGCGGCTCCGGCGCTCGCGGTGCTGTTCATCGGCGCCACCACCGGGCTCGCCGCCTGGCGGGCGGGCCGTATCCCGCCGGTGCCGGTGCCCCGTCCGGCGGCGTCCAGCGGGGGGCGGCTGTCCGGGGCGGCCCGCCGGGCGCTGGGGCTGCGGCTGCCGCCCGCGCTGGTGCTGGGCTGGCACACCGCGTTCACCCGCCGTCCGCGCACCCTGGCCACGGTCGCCCGGCTCACCCTGCCGCTGCTGCTGATGGTGGTGGCGATGAGCGCCTGGACCACCATCGACCGTTTCCACACCGAGCCCGAGCGCGTCGGGCTGCCCGCCGCGCTCACCGTGCGCGCCGACGGCACGCTCACCGATCCCGGCACCCGTGCCCTGCTGGGCCGCGATCCCCAGGTCACCGACGCCTACCCCGGCGTCGAGGTGGCCGCGCTGGTCCCCGGCCAGACCGCGACGATCGCCCTGCGCGGCCTCGGCACCCGCGCCGACCCCTACCCGTACACGCTGGCCGAGGGGCGCCGGGCGACCGGTGCGGACGAGGCGGTGGCCGGTCAGGGGCTGCTCGCCCTGCTGGACGTACGGGTGGGCGACTGGGTGCGGATGACGGTCGGCGACCAGCCGCAGGTGCTGCACATCGTGGGCCGCACCATCGAACCGGAGAACGCCGGCCGGGTGATCACCACCTCGCTGGAGACCCTGCGGGAGAACGACCCGTCGCTGCGCCCGACCCTGCACCAGGTACGGCTCGCGCCCGGCGCCGACCCGAACGTGGTCGCGGCCCGGCTCGCGGACGCCGGGGACGGCCATCTCGACGTCCACACGGTCGGCAACCCGGCGGACGGACTGACCACCCTGCGCGGAGTGGTCCTCGGGCTGACCGCGGTGCTGGCGCTGATCGGGCTGATCGAACTGCTCACCACCATCGGCGGCACGGTCCGCGAGAGCGAACGCGATCTGCTCGCCCTGAAGGCGATCGGACTGTCCCCGCGCCAGATCACCGCGATCACGGTGACCGCGACGGGCTGTACGGCGCTGGTGGCGGTGGTGCTGGCGCTGGCGCTGGGGCTGCCGCTGGCGCACTGGCTGATCGACGCCCAGGGCCGGTCCAGCGGGATCGGCGCCGGGATCGCCGTGGGACCACCGGGGCCGATGCTGGCGCTGCTGGGCGGCTGCGCGGTGCTCGGGGCGGTCGCGCTCGCGGCGCTTCCGGCGACCCGCGCGGCCCGGCGCCGGCTGGCGGACTCCCTCAGCGCGGTCGCCTGAGCGAGCCCACCGGGGTCTTCGGCGGCCGGTGGGGCGAGACCACCGGGGTCTTCAGCGGCCGGTGGGGAAAGCCCGCCGGGGTCTTCAGCGGCCGATGCGGAGAGACCACCGCGGCCTTCGGCGGCCGGTGGGGAAAGCCCACCGGGGTCTTCGGCGGCCGGTAGGGAGACCCCGCCGGGATCTCCGGCGGCCGGTGGGGAAAGCCCACCGGGGTCTTCAGCGGCCGATGCGGAGAGACCACCGCGGCCTTCGGCGGCCGGTGGGGAAAGCCCGCCGGGGTCTTCGGCAGCCGGTGGGGAGACCCCGCCGGGATCTCCGGCGGCCGATGCGGAGAGACCACCGCGGCCTTCGGCGGCCGGTGGGGAAAGCCCACCGGGGTCTTCAGCGGCCGGTGGGGAGACCCCGCCGGGATCTCCGGCAGCCGATGCGGAGAGACCACCGGGGTCTTCAGCGATGACCTGGGAAAGCCCGCCGGTACCTCCGGCGGCCGATGCGGAGAGACCGCCGGGATCTCCCACCGTCGACGAGGGAACCCGCCGGGATCTCCCACCACCGCCCGAGACAGCCCGCCGATATCTCCGGCCACCGCCCGAGACAGCCCGCCGGTATCTCCGGCCGCCGCCCGAGGGAGCCCAGGTGGGGCCCCCGGTCAGCCGCGCCCGCGCAGCTTCCGGTACGTGGCCACCAGCGCCGTCGTCGACGCGTCGAGACCGGGCACCTCGGCGCCCTCGGTGAGCGCGGGCTCGATCCGCCGGGCGAGCACCTTGCCCAGCTCCACACCCCACTGGTCGAAGGAGTCGATGTTCCACACCGCGCCCTGCACGAACACCTTGTGCTCGTACAGCGCGATCAACTGGCCCAGCACGTACGGGGTCAGCTCGCGGGCGAGGATCGTGGTCGTCGGGTGGTCGCCGCGGAACGTCTTGTGCGCGACCAGTTCCTCGGGGACGCCCTCGGCCCGTACCTCCTCGGGGGTCTTGCCGAAGGCCAGGGCCTGGGTCTGGGCGAAGAAGTTGGCCATCAGCAGATCGTGCTGCGCGCGGAGTTCCTCGCTCAGCTCCGCCACCGGCTCGGCGAAGCCGATGAAGTCGGCCGGGATCAGCTTGGTGCCCTGGTGGATCAACTGGTAATACGCGTGCTGTCCGTTGGTGCCGGGCGTGCCCCACACCACCGGCCCGGTCTGCCAGTCCACCGGCTGTCCGGCACGGTCCACGGACTTGCCGTTGGACTCCATGTCGAGCTGCTGGAGATAGGCGGTGAACCGGGAGAGGTAGTGCGAGTAGGGCAGTACGGCATGCGACTGGGCGTCGTGGAAGTTGCCGTACCAGATGCCGAGCAGGCCCAGCAGCAGGGGGACGTTGGACTCGGCGGGGGCGGTGCGGAAGTGCTCGTCGACGGTGCGGAAACCGGCGAGCATCTCCCGGAAGCGGTCCGGGCCCACCGCGATCATCAGGGACAGTCCGATGGCGGAGTCGAAGGAGTAACGGCCGCCGACCCAGTCCCAGAAGCCGAACATGTTCGCCGTGTCGATGCCGAACTCGGCGACCTTGTCCGCGTTGGTGGACAGGGCCACGAAGTGCCGGGCGACGGCCGCGTCGTCGCCGAGGGCGGCCAGCAGCCAGCCGCGCGCGGAGGTGGCGTTGGTGACCGTCTCGATGGTGGTGAAGGTCTTGGAGGCGACGATGAACAGGGTCTCCGCCGGGTCCAGGTCCCGGGTCGCCTCGTGCAGATCGGCGCCGTCGACATTGGAGACGAAGCGGACGGTGAGGGCGCGGTCGGTGAAGGCGCGCAGCACCTCGTAGGCCATCGCGGGGCCGAGGTCGGAGCCGCCGATCCCGATGTTGACCACGTTCTTGATGCGCTTGCCGGTGTGGCCGGTCCACTCCCCCGAGCGGACCTGGTCGGCGAAGGCGGCCATCTTGTCCAGGACGGCGTGCACCCCGGGCACCACGTTCTCGCCGTCGACCTCGATCACCGCGTCCCGGGGGGCGCGCAGCGCGATATGCAGCACCGCCCGGTCCTCGGTGGTGTTGATCTTCTCGCCACGGAACATGGCGTCACGCAGCCCGAAGACATCGGTGGCGGCGGCCAGCTCCCGCAGCAGCCGCAGGGTCTCGTCGGTGACCAGGTGCTTGGAGTAGTCCACATGCAGGTCGCCGACCTGGAGCGTGTAGCCGGTGCCGCGGGCGGGGTCGGCCGCGAAGAGATCCCGCAGATGGGTGTCCGCGAGCTGTGCGCGGTGCTTGGCCAGAGCGGTCCACTCGGGCGACTGGTTGAGCCGGGTACGGCCGTCTGCGTTCATGGTCCCAACCTAGCCCAGGCCGGGACCGGCTCCATGCAGCTCCGGCCGGACACCTGGGGGTGCCCGGCCGGTCTCCAAGTTCTAGATCTCGCCCCGCAGTTTGGCGAGCGCCTCGGCGAGGATCGCCTCGCCGTCCGCGTCGCTGCGCCGCTCCCGGACGTAGGCCAGGTGGGTCTTGTACGGCTCGGTGCGCGGGGGGTCCGGCGGGTTGTCCCGGTCCTGCCCGGCCGGGAAGCCGCAGCGCGGGCAGTCCCAGGTCTCGGGCACCTGCGCGTCGCTGGCGAAGCTGGGCTGGGTCTCATGCCCGTTGGAGCACCAGAAGGAGATGCGCAGACGCGGGGCGGACTCGCCACGCTCGGCCTCGCCCATCGGCCCCGCCCCGACCCGGCTTCCACGGATCGCGTTGCCACTTGCCACGGTCGTAACTCCCTGCGTGATGGTGCCGCGAAGCGAGTCGGCGTTTCGCTCCGCTGCGAGCGCCTCAGTCTACGTAAGGCCCAACGCGCGTCCAGTGACCGGAGTTACCGGCCCCACACACAGACGCACGCCCCATGATAGGCCGCGCTCTGCGGCGCGTACCGAACATGGGGCGTTACGTGGGGATCGGGTTCGCGGCGGTGTCAGTCCAGCTTCATGAGCAGGGCGAGCACGATGATGCACGCGAGCCAGAGCAGCCCGACGATCAGGGTGATGCGGTCGAGGTTGCGCTCGGCGACCGAGGAGCCGCCGACGGAGGACTGCATACCACCACCGAACATGTCGGAGAGGCCGCCGCCCTTCCCCTTGTGCATCAGCACCAGCAGCATCAGCAGCAGGCTGAAGACGATCAGGGCGATCGAGAACCCCATAACCACGGCTGGACCAACTTCCTCGGATCTGGATCGACGACGACGGGGGCCGGAGCCCGCTGCCCGGAGCCCGTGCGGGGCACGGACGGGTACGAAGCCTACGGCCCCCGCAAGGGTACGACGTAACGCCGCTACGGCCTACTCACTGCTCGCAGCGGTGCGGGCACTCACTGGTCACGGAACCGGACGATCTTCACGAACTCCTCCGAGTCCAGTGAGGCACCGCCGACCAGGGCACCGTCGATGTCGGCCTGCGCCATGATCTCGGCGACGTTCCCGGCCTTGACCGAGCCGCCGTACTGGATACGGATCGCGTCGGCGACGTCCTGGGAGTACAGCTCGGCGAGCTTGGCGCGGATCGCCGCGCAGACCTCCTGGGCGTCCCCGGCGCCGCAGACCTTGCCGGTGCCGATCGCCCACACCGGCTCGTAGGCGATCACGATCGTGCCGGCCTGCTCGGCGGTGACGTCCTTCAGACCGCCCTCGACCTGGGTGAGGGTGTGGGAGACATGGTCGCCCGCCTCGCGGACGTCCAGCTCCTCACCGACGCACAGGATCGGGGTGAGGCCGTGCTTGAAGGCCGCCTTGACCTTGGCGTTGACGATCGCGTCGGTCTCGGCGTGGTACTGCCGTCGCTCGGAGTGACCGACGGCGACATAGCTGCACTTCAGCTTGGCCAGCATCGGGCCGGAGATCTCGCCGGTGTAGGCACCGGAGTCGTGCGCCGAGATGTCCTGGGCGCCGTAGCGGATCTTCAGCTTGTCGCCGTCGACCAGTGTCTGGACCGAGCGCAGGTCGGTGAAGGGCGGCAGGACGGCGACCTCGACGGCCTCGTAGTCCTTGTCGGCGAGGGCGAAGGCGAGCTTCTGGACGTGCGCGATGGCCTCGAGGTGGTTGAGGTTCATCTTCCAGTTGCCGGCCATCAGGGGCGTACGGGTCGTCATGCGGGGTCAGTCCTCCAGTGCGGCGAGGCCGGGGAGCGTCTTGCCCTCGAGGTATTCGAGGGAGGCGCCGCCGCCGGTCGAGATGTGGCCGAATGCGGCTTCGTCGAAGCCCAGGGTGCGGACGGCCGCGGCGGAGTCGCCGCCGCCGACCACGGTGAAGCCCGGGGAGTCGAGCAGGGCCTGGGCGACCGCCTTGGTGCCCTCGGCGTAGTCGGGGTGCTCGAAGACGCCCATGGGCCCGTTCCAGAAGACGGTGGCGGCGTCGGCGAGCTTGGTGGCGTACAGCTTGCGGGTCTCGGGTCCGATGTCGAGACCCATCTGGTCGGCCGGCATGGCGTCGGCGGCGACCGTCGTGGGGTGCGTGGGGGCCTGGGCGCTCAGGTCCGGGAAGGCGGGCGCGACCAGGGCGTCGACCGGCAGGACCAGCTCGACGCCGGTCTTCTCGGCGCGCTCCAGATACTCGGTGACCTGGGCGAGCTGGTCCTCCTGGACCAGGGAGGTGCCGATCTCGTGGCCCTGGGCCTTGAGGAAGGTGTAGGCCATGCCGCCGCCGATCAGCAGCCGGTCGGCCTTGGCGAGCAGCTCGTCGATCACGGCGAGCTTGTCGGAGACCTTGGCGCCGCCGAGGACCACGACATAGGGGCGCTTGACGTCCTCGGTGAGCTTCCTCAGGACGCCGACCTCGGTGGCGATGAGGTATCCGGCGTAGTGCGGCAGCCGGGCCGGGAGGTCGTAGACCGAGGCGTGCCCCCGGTGGACGGCGCCGAAGCCGTCGCCGACGTAGGCGTCCGCGAGGGCGGCGAGCTGGTCGGCGAACGCGCCGCGCTCGGTGTCGTCCTTGCTGGTCTCGCCCGGGTTGAAGCGCAGGTTCTCGATCACCGCGACCTGGCCGGGCTGGAGGCCGTCCACCGCGGCGTGGGCGGCCGGGCCGACGGTGTCCTGGGCGAAGGCGACGGGGGCGCCGAGCAGCTCGGCGAGCCGCTCGGCGGCCTGGAGCAGGGAGAACTGGGTGTCCGCGGGGCTCTTGGGGCGGCCCAGGTGGGAGGCGACGACCACCTTGGCACCGGCCTCGGCGAGCGCCCGCACGGTGGGCAGCACGGCCCGGATGCGGCCGTCGTCGGTGATCAGACCGTCCGCCATCGGGACATTGAGGTCGGCGCGGACGAAGACCCGCCGGCCGTCCACCCCCGCGGCGAGCAGTGCGTCGATCGTCTTCATGGAGTACTCCTGGTCAGGGTCTCTTGATCGGTTGATCGTAGGAGAGCTGATCGGTCCGTTCGCGGGCCGGGGCGTCCGTACGCGCGGCAGGGCTCGGGCGGCGATTGCGCGCGCCGCCCGAGCCCTGCTCTCACACGGAGATGCCCGCTCTGGGGATCAGAGCCGGTCGCCGACGAAGACCGTGAGGTCGACGAGGCGGTTGGAGTAGCCCCACTCGTTGTCGTACCAGCCGAGGACCTTCACCGAGGTGCCCTCCTGGACCATGGTCAGGGAGGAGTCGAAGGTGCAGGACGCGGGGTCGCTGACGATGTCCGAGGAGACGATCTCGTCCTCGGTGTAGAAGAGGATGCCCTTCAGCTCGCCGTCGGCGGCCTTCTTGAACGCGGCGTTGACCTCGTCCTTGGTGACCTCGCGGCTCAGCTCCACGACCAGGTCGGTGACCGAGCCGGTGGGGACCGGGACGCGCATGGCCATGCCGTCGAGCTTGCCCTTGAGCTGCGGGAGGACCAGCGCGGTGGCCTTGGCGGCGCCCGTGGTGGTCGGGATGATGTTCTCCGCGGCGGCGCGGGCGCGGCGCAGGTCCTTGTGCGGGAAGTCCAGGATGCGCTGGTCGTTGGTGTACGCGTGGACGGTCGTCATCAGACCGCGGACGATCCCGAAGTTCTCGTCCAGCACCTTCGCCATGGGCGCCACACAGTTGGTGGTGCAGGAGGCGTTGGAGATGACGTGGTGGTTCGCCGGGTCGTACTGGTCCTGGTTGACGCCCATCACGATGGTGACGTCCTCGTTCTTCGCCGGGGCGGAGATGATGACCTTCTTGGCCCCACCGGCGATGTGCTTCTCGGCGTCTTCCTTCTTGGTGAAGATGCCGGTCGACTCGATGACGATGTCGACGCCCAGCTCGCCCCACGGGATGTCGGCGGGGTTGCGCTCGGAGAGGACCTTGATCGTCTTGCCGTCCACGGTGATCGTGTCGGCGGTGTGGGAGACCTCGTGCTTGAGGCGGCCCAGGATGGTGTCGTACTTCAGCAGGTGCGCGGTGGTGGCGGTGTCACCCAGGTCGTTGACAGCCACGATCTCGATGTCGGCTCCCTGCTCCAGGAGCGCCCGGAAGTAGTTGCGACCGATGCGGCCAAACCCGTTGATGCCTACGCGGATCGTCACGAACCGATCTCCTCGTTGGGTACACCGGCTCTTGATGCCGGCGAGCTTGAATTGGGATGTCCCCGACCACCCACGACCCTACCTCTCCGGCGCCCCGTCGGTGACATCGAGAGGTCCTGTACACGGCAGGACGGCCCGTACCCGTCGGTAGGGGTACGGGCCGTCCGGGGCCGGCCGGGGCTGAATCTGGTGGGGTCCAGCCCCTGGGGTCCAGCTCTTGGGTTCAGCTCTTGGGTTCAGCTCTTGGGTTCAGCTCTTGGGTTCAGCCTTTTTGCTTTTTGTCGGGTTTGGCTCGGGGGCTCAGCTGTCGAGTGAGGCGAGCGCCTTGCGGATCAGGGTGGCGCGGTCGGCGGCCGTGGTGAGGTGCTCCAGACCGAAACCGAGCAGCACGGTGTCGTCGGTGGTGACGGCGCCGTACGTCCGGAACAGCTCGCCGGTGCGGGCCCAGTCCTTGACCACGGCGGGGCTGCCCGGCGGCGGGCCCGGGGTGGTCCAGGCGCCGAGGGAGGTCTCGAAGCCCTCGGTCTGGCCGGTGCCGCCGATGACCACGCTGGTGTCGTCGGCGAGGACGCCGGCCTCACCGCTGCCCGGGTCGGTGACATAGCTCAGGGACAGCTCGACGGTCTTCCCGGCGTAGGCGGACAGGTCGAACTCGACCTTCTGCCAGCCGGAGGAGGTGCCGGTGAAGCTGTTCCAGGTGCCGCTGGTGCCGGTCGGGGTGCAGCCCGAGGCGTCCCGGGTGAGATAGCGGCCGAGGGCGGGGTGGGCCTGGATGAAGAACCCGGCCTCGCACTCGGTGGGCACGGTGGTGCTGGTGGCGCCGTTCTTGTCGGCGAGCGTGGTCCAGTCGGAGCCGCCCGCGGTACGGGCCTCCAGCAGGACGTGGTCGTAGCCGCCCTCGGTGTCCCAGAACAGCTGGGTGCTCAGGGTCGGCTGCTGGGCGGCGGTCGCCGCGGTGAGGTCGACCGTCCGGGTGAGCCGGTTCCAGGCGTAGTCGGAGTGGGTGACGGCGGCCATGGACGCGCCCGCGTAGGGACCGTACGGGTTGACCGTGCCCGGGTACTGGCCGCCGCCCGCGCTGCGGAACTGCGGGAAGGTGTCCGGGGACAGGGTGTCGGAGGTGGTGCTGTAGGAGCCGGCCAGGTCCAGCGGGTTGCCGGGGGCCGCGCCGAGCGCGCCGGAGGCTCCCGCGAGCTTGCCGCCGCCCTGGAACGCGGTGGCGTTGCGCAGGCTGGTGCGGGAGAAGGCGCCCAGGTAGTACTGGCTGAAGTCGTTGGACGGGGTGCCGTCGGCGAGGGCGACGCTGCCGCCGGCCCGTTCGCCCGCCTCGATCAGCCGGCCGCCCTCGTTGAGGTAGGCGCGCAGCTGGAGCTGGGTGGGATTGCCGGGGATGGCGCTGCCGGTGTAGTGGACGACGGTGTCGAAGTGCGCGAGCACCCCGAGCGCGTCGGGGGCGCCCTGGGTGGCGACGTCCCAGACGATCGCCTTGCGGCCGTTGGCCTTCAGCGCGTCGACATAGGTCTGTGCCTGGGTGGCCGCGGCGCCCTCCTCGGCGACGACCAGGGTGTCGGCGCGGGGGCGTTCGGCGATGGTGTAGGTGTGGCGCTGGCTGGTGACCTTCTTGCCGGAGCGGGTCTCGCCGGTGAACCAGACCTCGACCGTGTCACCGGGGTCGCCGTCCTGGACCTTGGCGCGGTACTCGTCGAAGTAGAGGTTGTCCTCGCCGCCGAAGACCTCGCCGCCCTTCCAGGCGCGCAGGGTCTGGTCGTGGACCCGGCCGCCGTTGACCCGGTAGCGCAGTTCCTTGTCCCGGACCGACTTGCGGGCGACGACGGAGATCTCCTGGTCGGCGCCGCGCGAGTAGGAGGTGGTGAAGGGCGCCGGGGTGAAGTCGGGGGCGTCGATGCCGACCGAGGACTTCGGGCGGTCGGGGGTCGCGGCGGACTCGGCGACGGAGAGCGCGAAGGGGATGTTGGTGACGAACTCCTCCTGGATCAGCTTCTCGTCGTCCGGGAAGTTGAATCCGGAGCGGCAGTCCGCCGGGTTCCAGGCGTCGTTCGGGTCCTTGGCGGAGATGGTCTGGCAGGTGGACATCTCCGGGGTGAACATCGCCGTGCCGTTGACGTTGGCCGCGTGGCCGTCGGCCTCACCGTTGGTGGTGTACAGCTCCGAGCTGACCTGCGGGTGGTAGCCGGGGATGGCGGAGTTCTCGGGGGTCCCGGCGAGCGCCTTGTAGAGGACGTCGTCCGGGCTGTTGGTGGCGACCTGCCAGCCCACGCCGTAGAGCAGCAGCTCGGCGGCGGAGTGGTAGTTGATGCCGTACTCGAATCCGATCCGGCGCTGGAAGGCGTCGATGGCCTTGGTCTCGGGCTCGGAGTTCGGGCCGGGGCCGCGGTAGGTCTCGCTGGTGGGGTTCGGGGACGAGCCCTCGTTGTCGTAGCCCCACTTGTAGGAGAAGTTGCGGTTGAGGTCGACGCCGTCGCCGGTGGAGATGGCGCCGTCGCCGTTGAGGTCGCGCAGGTTCTTGCGCCACAGGCGGGTGGTGTCGCCCTGGAAGGTGTAGTCGTAGCCGTCGGGGTTGGCCGAGAGCACGAACCACAGTTCGGTGGAGTCGACGATGTTCCTGATCCGCCGGTCCTTGGTGTAGTTGTCCAGGTAGTGGTGCATCAGCCGCCGGGTCATCTCCGGGGTGATCCACTCACGGGCGTGCTGGTTGGACATGTACAGCACGGAGGGCTTGGAACCGTCCTTGCCGTTCTTGGCGTTCTTGGTGAGCTTCAGCGCGAGGATGTCCTGGCCGTTCACCGTCTTGCCGATGGAGACGACCTTGGTCAGCTTCGGGTTCTGCTGCGCGGTGCGCAGGATCTCCTCCTGGAGGCCGCCCGCGCCGCTGTACGGCCGGAAGACCCCGTCGGCGGCGGCCTCCACCCGGTTCTCCGCCTTCGCGGAGAGGGTGTGTTCGGCGAGGTCGACGCCCTTGTCCTGAAGTTTGTCGGCCTCCTTGTCGGTGAGGTAGACCTCCACGGTCGCGGTGCCCTTGTCGGGCGCCTGCTCACTGAGTTCGTGACCGTCCTGGCCCGCGGCCAGCAGGAGCGGGATCTGCTCCTTGGTGACCTCGGCCCGAAAGACCTTGACCTCGTCCGCGGCGGGAGCGGGCGAGGCCGGGGTGGCGGCCTGGGGGCCGCCGGGTAGTGCCTGGGCGATGGGCGCGATGAGCGCTCCGCTGGTCAGGAGCGCGCCGACAGCGAGGATCGATCTCGCTCTTTGTCTCATGAACCCCCCTAGCAGGTGTTCGCCCCAGTGGCGAATGCTGAAAGGCTCATGTCATGGCGTGTTCCAGTCAAGGGTTCGGGAACGGTTTGGGGGGATGGGGGGTGGGGTTTGGGGGGGTGGGGGGTCGAGGGGTGGGGGGTCGAGGGGTGGGGGGTCGAGGGGTGGGGGTTGGCGCGTGGGGGTTGGCGCGTGGGGGTTGGGGGTGCGGTCGGCGGTCGGCGGTGGGGATGGGGAGTTGGAGCCTGGGGTGCGGGGGGTGCGGGGGGTGTGGCGGGTGTGGCCGGGGGCGCCGGGCGGGTGAGCGAGGTGTGGGGGGGGGAGGGGAGGGGGGTTGGGGGCGTGGCTGGGGGATGCGCGGCGGGCGGGGGGCGGGTGTGGTGTGCGGTGGGTGCCGGTGCGGGTGGGCAGTCCCGGTGGGCGGGTGTGGTGTGCGGTGGGTGCGGGGTTGCCGGGGGCGCCGGTCGGGCGGGGACGGTGGGCCGTGGGTGCCGGGTGCGGCAGGTGGGGGTGGGGCGGGCACGGCGGTCGGGCGGGTGTGAGGTACCGGAGGGTGCGGGCGCCCGGTCGGGCAGGGGCGGGGTACGGCAGGTGCGGGCGGGGGCGGGCACGGCGGGCGTGCGCGCGGTCCACGGGAGGTACGGGCGGGCGCGGACACCCGGTCGGGCAGGGGCGGGGTACGGCAGGTGCGGGTGGGGGCGGGCACGCTGGTCGGGCGGGCACGGGAGGTACGGGCGGGCGTGGGGACGGCCGGTTCGTCTCGTGGCCGTGCGCGGGGTACGGCGGTGCCGTGCCGAGGGGGCGCCGCGGGGGGGGCGGTGAGGGCGGGTGTCCGCGGGTGTGTCGTACGTCGGGGAGGTCCGCCCGCCGGGTGGAGAGCGGGTGGGGGTGGCCGGCGGGGCGGGTGGCGGTCATCCGGCGACGTTGTCGACCAGTTCCTCCGAGAGGTTGGCGTCCGTGCCCGGGATGCCCAGGTCGGAGGCGCGCTTGTCGGCCATGGCGAGCAGCCGGCGGATACGCCCGGCCACGGCGTCCTTGGTCAGCGGCGGGTCGGCGAGCGCGCCCAGCTCCTCCAGCGAGGCCTGCTTGTGCTCCATGCGCAGCCGCCCGGCCGCGGCGAGGTGCTCGGGGACCTCGTCGGCGAGGATCTCCAGGGCCCGCTGGACCCGGGCGCCCGCGGCGACGGCGGCGCGTGCCGAGCGGCGGAGGTTGGCGTCGTCGAAGTTGGCCAGCCGGTTCGCCGTGGCGCGAACCTCGCGGCGCATCCGGCGCTCCTCCCAGGCCAGCACCGACTCATGGGCGCCGAGCCGGGTGAGCAGCGCGCCGATGGCGTCGCCGTCGCGGACCACCACCCGGTCCACACCGCGTACCTCGCGGGCCTTCGCGGGGATGGACAGTCTGCGGGCCGCGCCGACCAGGGCGAGCGCGGCCTCGGGGCCGGGGCAGGTCACCTCCAGGGAGGAGGAGCGGCCGGGCTCGGTGAGCGAGCCATGGGCGAGGAACGCGCCCCGCCAGGCCGCCTCCGCGTCACAGGTCGCCCCCGAGACCACCTGCGGGGGCAGCCCGCGGATGGGGCGGCCCCGGCCGTCGACCAGACCGGTCTGCCGGGCCAGCTGATCACCGCCGGCGACCACCCGTACGACGTAGCGCGAGCCGCGGCGGAGTCCGCCGGGGGCCATCACGATCAGTTCGGAACTGTGTCCGAAGATCTCCAGGATGTCCCGCTTGAGGCGGCGGGCCGCCATCGCCGTGTCCAGCTCCGCCTCGATCACGATGCGTCCGCTGACCAGGTGCAGCCCGCCGGCGAACCGCAGAATGGCGGAAACCTCCGCCTTCCGGCAACAGGTCCGGGTGACGGGGAGCCGGGAGATCTCGTCCTTCACCGCTGCCGTCATCGCCATGGGCCGATCCTTCCATGCATCCGAAAAATACGGTCGTACGCGGCGGCCAGCAGCTCCGGGTCATGCCTCGGAGTCCCGTCCGTCCGGGCCACCGTCGCCAGCTCCACCGCGGCTCCGAAACGCTGGGCGGCGTCGGTCAGCGAGTCGCGGTCGGGCACGGCGGCCTCGTCGGCCAGCACCACGTCCAGGGCGAGTTTAGGGGCGTGTCGTCCCAAAACCTCCAAATGACGCTGCGGGGAGAAGCCGTCGGTTTCTCCGGGCTGCGGGGCGAGGTTCAGCGAGAGTACCCGGCGGGCCTTGGTCTCGGTCAGCGCGTCCAGCAGTTCCGGGACGAGGAGGTGCGGGATGACCGAGGAGAACCAGGAGCCGGGGCCGAGCACCACCCAGTCGGCGTCCAGCACCGCGGCCACCGCCTCCGGGACGGCCGGCGGATCGTTCGGCACCAGGTGGACGGACTGCACCTCGCCCGGGGTGAGCGCCACGTTGGCCTGGCCGCGGATGGTGTCCACGTCGTCGGCGCGGGCCGGGTCATGGCCTCTGACCAGCGCCTGGAGCTCCAGCGGCACGGCCGACATGGGCAGCACCCGGCCGTGCGCGCCGAGCAGCCGGCCCACCAGGTCCAGCGCCTGCACATGGTCGCCGAGCTGCTCCCACAGGGCGACGATCAGCAGATTGCCGACCGCGTGGCCGTGCATCTCGCCCTCGGACTGGAAGCGGTGCTGGATGACCCGGGCCCAGGTCTGGCCCCAGTCGTCGTCGCCGCAGAGCGCGGCCAGCGCCTTGCGCAGATCGCCCGGGGGCAGGACCCCCATCTCGTCGCGCAGCCGCCCGCTGGAGCCGCCGTCGTCAGCGACCGTGACGACGGCGGTGAGGTCGCCGGTGATCCGGCGCAGCGCGGCCAGCGAGGCGGACAGGCCCATGCCGCCGCCGAGGGCGACGACCTTGGGCTGGGCGCCGCGGCGGCGCCCGCGCGCACCGCGTCCCACCGGGGCCGAACGGCCCTCGGCGGGCGTCCGGCCGTCCGGGGCGGAGCGGCCGTCGAGGGTCATCCGGCGCAGCCTGGCCAGCCGCGGAGAACGGTCGGTCATTCGCGGCCCATGTCCCGGTGCACGACCACCGTCTCCACGCCCTCGGCGGCGAGGCGCGCGGCGAGCTTCTCGGACATGGCCACCGAGCGGTGCTTGCCGCCCGTACAGCCGATGGCGATGGTCACATAGCGCTTGCCCTCGCGCCGGTACCCGGCGGCGATCAGCCGGAGCAGCTCGGCGTAGCGGTCGAGGAACTCCTTGGCGCCGGGCTGGTTGAAGACATACGCGGCGACCTCCTCGTTGAGCCCGCTGAACGGCCGCAGCTCCGGCACCCAGTGCGGGTTGGGCAGGAACCGCATGTCAGCGACGAGGTCGGCGTCGACCGGCAGGCCGTACTTGAAGCCGAAGGACATCACCGTGGCCCGCAGTTCGGGCTCCTCCTCACCGGCGAACTGGGCGTCCATCTTGGCCCGTAGCTCATGCACGTTGAGGCTGGAGGTGTCGATCACCAGATCGGCGTCGCCGCGCAGTTCGCGCAGGAGTTCGCGCTCGGCGGCGATGCCGTCGACGATCCGTCCGTCGCCCTGGAGCGGATGCGGCCGACGCACCGATTCGAAACGGCGTACGAGGGCGTCGTCGGAGGACTCCAGGAAGACGATCCGCCGGGTGACGTGCTTGGACTCCAGGTCGGCGAGCGACTCCCGGAGATTGTCGAAGAACCGCCGTCCGCGGACGTCGACGACCACCGCGATCCGGGCCACATTGCCCTGCGAGCGGGCGCCCAGCTCCACCATGGTGGGGATCAGGGCGGGCGGGAGGTTGTCGACCACGAACCAGCCGAGGTCCTCCAGACACTTCGCCGCGGTGGAGCGGCCGGCTCCGGACATACCGGAGATGATCACCAGCTCGGGGATGGCGGTCTCGGGAATCCCCGCTGCCGCTGTGTCCGTACTCACCTGTTCTCCGTCGTCGTCCTGATCGGTACCGGTCGGCGCTGCCGGTTCTGTGGCGGCCGGGGTCGCCTTGGCGGGAGTGGTCTTGGCCGGGGCCGCCTTGGCCGCGGCGGTCTCGGCCTGGGTGGTCTTGGCCTGGGTGGTCTTGGCCTGGGTGCTGTCGGCCGCCTGGTCCGGGGCCGGGTTCTTCCCCGAGGGGCCTGCCGGGGCCGAGGTGTCCCCGGCGGGGGCGTCGGGGACCGGGCCGGTGGTCGCCTCGCCGTCCCGGCCCTCGGGCGGGACCGCCCGTCGTGGTCCGGCTGTGTGCTGTTCGTCCTGCTCGCTCATGTCTCCTGCCCCCGTCGCTCGTCCGGGGCGCTCGCGGTCGCGGGCTCCCCTGAGGCCCCCGCCGTCGTCTCGGGTGCCTCGGTCTCGATGTCTTCCATGATCTCGCCGGTCGCCGTGTTCACGGCGGGTGCGGCCGGGGCCGCGCGGGCGAGTGCCGCGGCCACCGTCTCGGCCGTCTTGCGGCCTATACCCGGAACCTCGCAGATCTGGTCGATGGTCGCGGACCGGAGCTTCTTCACCGAACCGAAGTGCTTGATCAGCGCCTGTTTCCTGGTCTCGCCGAGACCGGGCACCTCGTCCAGCGGAGAGGACCGGAACCGCTTGGCCCGCTTCGTCCGCTGATAGGTGATCGCGAAGCGGTGCGCCTCGTCACGGACCCGCTGGAGCAGATAGAGCCCCTCGCTGGTGCGCGGCAGCACCACGGGGTCCTCGTCGTCCGGCAGCCAGACCTCCTCCAGCCGCTTGGCCAGCCCGCACACCGCGATGTCGTCGATCCCCAGTTCGTCCAGTGCCCGGCGGGCCGCGAGGACCTGCGGACGGCCGCCGTCCACGACCACGAGCTGGGGCGGATAGGCGAACTTCCGGGGGCGGCCGTCGTCGTCCTTGGGACCGGTGTCGGGCAGAGCGTTCCCCCGGCCGTCCATGATCCCTTCGGCACCGCCACCGCCGGTGGCTCCGCCGGTACCGGTGGCGTCGTGGGCCGGTACCGGTGTCCCGTCGACTGAGGCGGGTGTCGCGCCGACCGCCACCAGTGTCCCGTCAGCCGGGGCCGCGGTCCCGTGGGCTGCCGCGGGTGTACCGTCCGCCGGTGCCACAGCCCCGTCCGCTGCCACGGGTGTACCGTCCGCCGGTTGCGCCGTCCCGTCGGTCTGGGCCTCCGCCGGCCACTCGCCGGTGCGCTCCTTCTCGGCGAGGTAGCGGCGGAAGCGGCGGGTGATCACCTCGTGCATGGACCGGACGTCGTCCTGTCCCTCGAAGCCCTTGATCTGGAAGCGGCGGTACTCGCTCTTGCGCTGGAGGCCGTCCTCGAAGACCACCATGGACGCCACCACGTCGTCGCCCTGGAGATGCGAGATGTCGTAGCACTCGATCCGCAGCGGGGCGCTGTCCAGGTCGAGGGCCTCGGCGATCTCCTCCAGCGCACGGGAGCGGGTGGTGAGGTCGGAGGCGCGCTTGGTCTTGTGCAGCACGAGCGCCTGCTGCGCGTTGCGCTCCACCGTCTCCATCAGGGCCTTCTTGTCGCCGCGCTGCGGAACCCGCAGGGAGACCTGGGAGCCGCGCCGCTCGGCGAGCCACTCCTGCACCGGCTCCACCGGGTCGGGCAGCGCCGGGACCAGGACCTCCTTGGGCACCGAGTCGCCCTTCTCCTCCCCGTAGAGCTGCTGGAGGGCGTGCTCGACCAGGGCGCCGGTGGTGATCTCCTCCACCTTGTCGGTGACCCAGCCGCGCTGGCCGCGCACCCGGCCGCCACGGACATGGAAGATCTGGACGGCCGCCTCCAGCTCGTCCTCCGCGACCGCGATCAGATCGGCGTCGGTCGCGTCGGCGAGCACGACCGCGTTCTTCTCCATCGCCTTCTTCAGGGCCTCGATGTCGTCGCGCAGCCGGGCGGCCCGCTCGTACTCCATCTCCTCGGCCGCCTCCGCCATCTGCTGCTCCAGCCGGCGCAGATAGGTGCCCGTGCGCCCGGTCATGAAGTCGCAGAACTCCTCCGCCAGTTCCCGGTGGTCCTCCGGGGTGACACGG
Organism: Streptomyces sp. NPDC048290; assembly: GCF_040652095.1. NCBI lineage: Bacteria > Bacillati > Actinomycetota > Actinomycetes > Kitasatosporales > Streptomycetaceae > Streptomyces > Streptomyces sp. NPDC048290. The sequence goes on along the minus strand of NZ_JBEZLM010000008.1, from coordinate 366,096 downwards.
CCGACGCAGGGGGCGGAGCACTTGCCGATATAGCCCAGCAGGCAGGGGCGGCCGGTGCGGGCGGCGTTCTTGAAGACCCCGGCCGAGCAGGTGCGCACCGGGAACACCCGCAGCAGCAGATCCACGGTGTCCCGGATGGCCCAGGCATGTCCATACGGTCCGAAGTAGCGCACGCCCTTGCGCTTCTGGCCGCGCATCACCTGGACCCGCGGGAACTCCTCGTTCATCGTCACCGCGAGGTACGGGTAGCTCTTGTCGTCGCGGTACTTGACGTTGAACCGGGGGTCGTACTCCTTGATCCAGGAGTACTCCAGTTGGAGGGCCTCGACCTCCGTACCCACCACCGTCCACTCCACGGACGCGGCCGTGGTGACCATCGTGCGGGTGCGCGGGTGGAGTCCGGACAGGTCCTGGAAGTAGTTCGCCAGGCGCTGACGCAGGCTCTTCGCCTTCCCTACGTAGATCACCCTGCGGTGCTCGTCGCGGAATCGGTACACCCCCGGGGAGTCCGGGATCTCACCCGGCCTGGGGCGGTAGCTGGAAGGATCGGCCATGTCTCCAACCCTACTGGCGGGCACTGACACTCCGAGTAGCCTGTGGGCCACCCCGCGCGTCACCGTGTGTAACCACTCGAACCCCGCCTCTCGCAAGTACGGCTCGGTTGGGCAACAGGTGTTGTCGGGAATTGGTCAACACGCTTCAATGCGGGGGAACTCGGGGCGGGGAACGGCGGCGCACGGAGCGAATCAGGCCCGGCGCCTCCGGGGGGTGCCCCCACGACCAGCGACAACGGTCTGACCAGCCGTTGTGAACCGTGAGAGAAAGGCCGCTGCATGCCGCACGCCACTCAGCCCGTGGAGCACCACGACCTCACCACCGCGGAACTGGACACGGCCCTGCGCGGCGGCCCCTTCCATGTCGCCCTGCGCGCCGCCATCGCCGCCCGCGGCCTGCCGCTGCAACGCGTCCAGCACCATCTGACCCGCTACGGCGTGAAAGTCGGCGTCACCAGCCTGAGTTACTGGCAGCAGGGCGCCCGCCGCCCCCAGCGCCCCGAGTCCCTGCGGGCGGTCCGCGCGCTGGAGGAGATCCTCCAACTGCCCGAGGAGTCCCTGATACGGCTCCTCGCCGACGCCGACGACCAGCGCACCGGCGCCCGCGCCGCCACCCGCTCCTACCGCTCCCTCGTCGAGGCGACCGGCGTCCTGGAGCGGCTCCTCGGGGAGCTGGACATCCCGCTCGACGGCGGACTGCACATGCTCGGCCACCACGAACGCGTCGACATCGGCCCGCACCGCGAACTCCTCGGCCGCGAGTCCCACCACATCGTGCGCGCCCACCGCGACGGCGTGGACCGCTTCGTCGCCGTCCACCACGGCGACCCCGGCTGCGCCCCCGACCGCATGGCCGTGCACGCCCTGGAGAACTGCCGCACCGGCCGGGTCCGGCTCCACCACGACACCGGGGTCCTCGTGGCCGAGCTGCACTTCGGCGCCCGGCTCCGGGCGGGCGACACCTATCTCTTCCGCTACGCCGTCGAGGACGGCACCGCGGGCCCCTCCCGCGAGTACGTCCGCGGCTTCGGCCCGGCGGGCGGGCAGTACGCCCTCCAGGTCCGCTTCCACGAACGCGCCCTGCCCATGCGCTGCCACCGCTTCACCCAGCACTCGGCCGCCGCCCCGCGCAGCGGCCGTCAGGAGCTGCCCCTGACCGCCCACCACTCGGTCCACCTGGTGGAACCCCGGGTCCGCTCCGGCATCGTCGGCATCGGCTGGGACTGGGAGTAACCCGTCCGGCAGTGTCGCCTTCCCCCGCGCCGCTACGCCCGCGGCGCGACGACCAGCCGACCGCCCTCCGTCGTCACCGACAGCTCCGGCAACGCCACCGTCGCGGGCCCCTGGAGCACCTCACCGGTCCGCGCGTCGAACTCACTGCCGTGACAGGGGCAGACCAACGTCGTCCCCTCCAGCTTGTTGATCGCGCACCCGGCGTGTGTGCACACCGACCCGTACGCCTTCACCGCCCCGTCCGCGCCCCGGCTCACCACCACGTTGTGCTCCTGGTACAGCGCCGCCGCGCCCTTGCCGACCTCGCCCTCCGCGCCCACGTCCACCGGCCCGGTCGGCGCGGCGGCCCGGGTGCTGTCCCCCGGCGAACAGGCGGCCAGCCCCAGCCCCGCCGCCACCGGCACGACGGCCGCTCCCCGCAGAACGGTACGACGGCTCGCTGACGGACTGGTGCCGGACATAAGGACTCCACTGACGGTGCGCTGGCGGTGCCCGGTGACGATAACCGACGCCCCCACGGGCGGGCTGGGCAGGTCGGTTCCGGGCGCGTAAACGCTTGCGTAAGCGTTTACGCGGGGTGGGGGGATGGGATACGTTCCCGGCCGGGGGGCCGGCCGGGATGGGTGGCCTGGCCCACCAATGGGGTCGAGAGGGCCTGGGATCTCTGGGTTCTCTGGGATCTCCAGCCGACGGCTGGGGTGACGGGGGGCTACTGAGGGTGACCGGACTGACGGGGGGAGACGGGGGGGGACGCGCCGCCTCAGGGGCGAGCGGGGCGGTGACGGGATGCTCAGTGCTATCCCCGGAACACCGCCGGGCAGGTGACGAGGCCATCAGACAGCCCCGGCAACCGGGCAACCGGGCAACCGAGACGGAGGGAAGCTGACCGTGGCGACCATGGCGGACGTGGCACGCCGGGCAGGCGTCTCCGTGGCGACCGTCTCCCACGTCCTCAACGGCACCCGCCCCGTGCTCCCGCCGACCCGCCAGGCCGTCCTGGACGCCGTCGAGGCCCTGGGCTATACCCCCAACACCCTGGCCCGCTCCCTCGTCACCGCCCGCACCCGCTCCATCGGGCTCGCCGTGTCGGCGATCACCAACCCGTACTTCACCGAGATCCTCCAGGGCGTCGAGGCCGCCGCCCTGGAGCAGGGCTACAGCCTGCTCATCGCCGACCCGCACGACGACCCCGCCCATGAGCGCAAGGTCGTCCAGTTGCTGCACGAACGCCGCGTGGACGGCATGATCATCACCCCCTCCGCCGACCCGCACGCCCTTCTCACCTACCTCGACCGCCACACCGTCCCGACGGTCCTCCTGGACCGTCGCACGGACATCGCCGACCCGCACACACGCCCCCGCTTCGACCAGGTCTGTGCCGAGAACACCGCGCCCGTCGCCACGCTCGTCACCCACCTCGCCGGGCTCGGTCACCGCCGCATCGCGCTGGTCGCGGGGCTGCCGGGGCTCAGCACCACCACCGAACGCATCGCCGGATACCACCAGGGCCTCACCGCCGCCGGGCTCCCCCACGACGAGCGTCTCCTCGTACACGGCGACTCCACCGCCGAGGCCGCCGAACGGGCCACCGCCGCCCTCCTGGCCCTGTCCGTGCCGCCGACCGCCCTCATCACCGCCAACAACGCGATGACCATCGGCGCCCTGCGCACCCTGCGCGACCACGGCCTCTCCGTCCCCGCCGATCTCGCCCTGTGCTGCTTCGACGACTTCACCTGGGCCGATCTCTTCTCGCCCCGGCTCACCGCCATCGCCCAGCCCAGCCGCGAGATCGGCGCCGAGGCGGTCCGCGTCCTGCTGGACCGGCTCGCGCAACCGGACCGCCCCACGCGCACGGTGCGCCTGCCCTGCGCCTTCGTCCACCGCGCGTCGTGCGGCTGCCCCGACGAACGCCCCACTCCACGGCGCACCCCGCCCAATGCGCCTCCCCCCGCCCCGCTCCCCTCCCCGCAGTCCGTGCGAAGCCCCGGAAAGGAACCGCCCCGTGATCGTCGTCGCCGGTGAAGCCCTCATCGACCTGGTACCGCAGGGCACGGGCGCCCTCGCCACCCTCCAGCCCGCGCTAGGCGGCGGCCCCTACAACACCGCCGTGGCCCTCGGCCGCCTCGGCTCCCCCACCGCCTTCTGCTCCCGCACCTCACGGGACACCTTCGGTGAGGCTCTGCTCGACGGCCTGCGCCACTCCGGCGTGGACGTCTCCACCGTCCAGCGCGGCCCCGAGCCCACCACCCTCGCCGTCGCCACCCTCGACACCGCCGGTTCGGCCGCCTACGTCTTCTACGTCGAAGGCACCGCCGACCGGCTCTTCACCGCCCCCGCCGAGCTGCCGCCCGGCACCCGTGCCGTCTCCTTCGGCACCTGCTCCCTCGTCCTCGAACCGGGCGCGACGGCCTACGAGGAGCTCCTCAGGACCGCCGCCTCCCACGGCGTGTTCACCGCTCTCGACCCGAACGTCCGCGCCGTCCTGATCGACGAACCCGACGCCTACCGTGCCCGGTTCCGCAGCTGGCTGCCCTTCGTCACCCTGCTCAAGCTCTCCGAGGACGACGCCCGCTGGCTGGGCGGCACCCCGCAGGAGTGGCTCGCCCAGGGCCCCACCGCCGTCGTCGTCACCCGAGGCGGAGAGGGCCTGACCGTGTACACGCGGGGCGGCGCGAGCCAGTGGGCCGAGGGGGGCCACGGGGACCCTGGACAGCGGGGTGCCGCCGAGGAGTACCGGGAGTACTCCGTCCCCGGCGAGAAGGTGCACGTCGTCGACACCATCGGCGCCGGCGACACCGTCAACGCCGCGCTGCTGCACGGTCTCTCCCAGCAGCAGGCCCTGTCCGCCCCGGCCCTCGCGGCCCTCGGCCAGGACGGCTGGACCCGCCTTCTCCATTACGCCGCCCGTGCCGCGGCGATCACCTGCTCCCGGGCGGGCGCGGAGCCTCCGTACGCGGCGGAGGTGGGTCCGTTCTAGAACCTGGCGCGGGCGATACCGGACGTCGGTTCGACCCGAGCCGAGTGGGCAGGGACGCCTGGACCCGGGGTTGGCTCAGGCCCTGTCAGCCCGGACCCACGGCTCCCTGCCTCAGCCCCGGGGGCCTCGACATGCTTCACCCGCTGACCGCCCTCAGCGCTCCCGGCGTCCGCCCGTTCAGCCGGTCGAGGGCCGTCGCCGTGGGCTCGTCGGCCGGAAGGTGGACCAGCAGGCGCTGGCCGTCGCCCGGCAGGGAGAGCGTCTCGAAGGAGAGCCGCAGACGGCCCACCTCGGGGTGTTCCACGAGGTCGATCCCGGTACGGGCGGGCAGAAGGGGCGGGGCCGCGAGCCGCTCGGTGAACGCAGCCCCGGCGGTGACCGTCATCTCGTTCGCCAATTCGGCGACATGGTGGTCCTGGACGGTCGCCTCATTGCGCAGATGGGCGATCTGGTCATCGGCCAGCCGCTCCCAGTCGGGGTACGCGGAGCGGGCCCGGTCGTCGGTGAAGACCCAGCGCACCATGTTGGGCCGTCGTTTGCCGAGGGCGTCGAGCAGTCCGAGAGGGCGGGCGAACCGTTCATAGCCATGGGTGTGGGCGATGATGTCGCCGACCCAGTTGATCAGCACGGCCGGCGTGGGCTCCAGCCGGTCCAGGAGCGCCCGCACGGTCGGCCGTACCGTGAGCGCGGGCGGGCTGACCGAGGTGCAGAGGTTCTTGGCGTCGCCTGCTTCCTTGGCGAGCCGGAACATGAGGAACCGGTCGGGACGGCTCAGCAGCAGCGCGTCCCCCAGAGCGCCGAGCACCTGGGGTGAGGGATTGCGGTCACGTCCCTGTTCGAGGCGGGTGAGGTACTCGACGCTGATGTCGGCGAGCGTCGCCAGCTCGGCCCGGCGCAGGCCCGGGGTGCGACGGCGGGTGCCCGTGGGGAGCCCCACCTCGGCGGGGGTGAGGCCCTCACGTCGGGTGCGCAGAAAGGTGCCCAGGGGGTTGTCGCTCACCTCTCGAACGTACAGCGCGGTCCGCCGCGGAGGGTGGCCCTGCCACTACCACTCTCGGCGCGGTCTCCCTCCGGGGGCCGGGGGGCCGGAGGGTGGTGGCATGACTGACGATGACCGCTCCGCTTCGCTGACCACCGCCGCCGTGCCTCTGTCGCCCGGACACTGGAGGCTCGATCCGGGTGCCTCGGCCGTCACCTTCACCGTCCGCAAGGCGGGGATCATCAAGGTGCATGGACGGTTCACGGATGTGCGGGCGGATGTGCACATCGGGGAGCGGGCCGAGGAGAGCCGGGTGGTCGCGGAGATCGCCCTCGCTTCGTTCGACACCGGGAACGTGAAGCGGGACACGCATGTCCGCTCGGGGGACCTGCTGGACGTGGAGAAGCGACCGACCATGTCGTTCCGCACGACGGGGGTGTCCGGCCGGGGCGAGGACTGGACGATGGCCGGTGAGCTGACCATCGGTGAGGTGACTCGCCCGGTGTCGTTCGCCGTGACGTTCGGCGGGGTGTCGCGCTCCGCTGGGGGGCAGCGGGCGCGGGCCGCCTTCACGGCCGTGGGAGAGATCCGGCGCGGTGACTTCGGGCTCGGGTTCGCGCCGGGGTTCATTGGTTCTGTTGTCAAGGTGCGGTTGGACATGCGCTTCGTCGAGCCGCAGGGCCAGGACGGCTGAACTGATATGACAACGGGCGGCGCCTCGGGGGAAGTTCCCCCGGACACCGCCCGCGACGACGACCACCCGTTCGAGTGAAGAACCCTCGTACGAACCCTGTGGCCTGGTACGTCAGACAGGACGAGAAGACGGACTGAGCTCCACGACCCGGCCGGCTCCAGTCGACTCGGACCGACTCAGCCCGTTGGTCAGGCTGCCGGGAGTACCCGCCGCACGGGGTGCGCCGCACACGTTCCGCGCGCGCCCCACGGCTCGGCTCAGCGCGGCCTTCGCGCTCCGCGACGCATCCCATGGCTTGGCTCAGCACAGCTACCACGCCCCGCGACGCATCCCCCGGCCCAACGCAGCACAGCTTTCACGCGCCGCGACGCCCCACCGGCCCAACTCCGCACAGCTTTCACGCCCCGCAACACGCCCCACCGCTCAACTCCACACACATGTCACGCTCAGCGACACGCCCCACCGCTCAACTCCGCACCGCTTCCACGTTCCACGGCGCGCCGGACGAGATCGCCCAGCGCGCCGCGCACCGCCCGCCCGACGTGCGCCCAACGCGCGCCTCACGCCTTCCGCGTCCGCGCCGCCTTCTTCGCGGGTGCCGTCTTCTTCGTGGCACCCGCCGCCTTCTTCGACGCGGTGTTGTTGACGGCTCCCGTCGCCCCGGCGTCGGCCGCCTCAGCCGAGGTGGCCCGGCCAGCGGCCGTCTTCGCCGTGGTCCTCTTCGCCACAGCCTTCGTCGCCGCAGCCTTGGTCGCCGTGGACGTCTTCGCGGTCGTCGTAGACGTCTTCGCGGTCGCCGTCGCCGTCTTCTTCGCCGGTGCCTTCGCCGCGACGGTCTTCTTGGCCGCCGTCCGGCGCGGGGCCTTCACCGGGGCGCCGTCGCTGATCCGGTCCGGGCCGAGGATCTCCCGGAGGAACTTGCCGGTGTGGCTGGTGGAGACCCCGGCGACCAGCTCGGGCGTGCCCTCGGCGACGACCACGCCACCGCCCGCACCGCCCTCGGGTCCCATGTCGACGACCCAGTCGGCGGTCTTGACCACATCGAGGTTGTGCTCGATGACGATGACCGTGTTGCCCTTGTCGACCAGACCGGCCAGCACCGTCAGCAGCTTGCTGATGTCCTCGAAGTGCAGACCCGTCGTGGGTTCGTCGAGGACATAGACCGTGCGCCCGGTGGACCGCTTCTGAAGTTCGCTGGCCAGCTTGACGCGCTGGGCCTCGCCGCCGGACAGGGTGGTCGCCGACTGGCCGAGCCGGACGTAGCCGAGACCGACGTCGTTCAGGGTCCTGAGGTGGCGGGAGATCGCGGGGACGGCCTCGAAGAAGTCGAGGGCCTCCTCGATCGGCATGTTCAGGACCTCGGCGATGGACTTGCCCTTGTAGTGGACGTCCAGGGTCTCCCGGTTGTACCGGGCGCCATGGCAGACCTCGCACGGGACATAGACGTCCGGCAGGAAGTTCATCTCGATCTTGATCGTGCCGTCGCCCGCGCAGTTCTCGCAGCGCCCGCCCTTGACGTTGAAGGAGAAGCGCCCCGGCAGATAGCCGCGCACCTTCGCCTCCATGGTCTCCGCGAACAGCTTGCGGATGTGGTCGAAGACGCCGGTGTAGGTCGCCGGGTTGGAGCGCGGGGTGCGGCCGATGGGCGACTGGTCGACATGGACCACCTTGTCGACCAGGTCGTCGCCCTCCACACGGGTGTGGCGTCCCGGCACGCTCTTGGCGCCGTTCAGCTCGCGCGCCAGGTGGGTGTAGAGGATGTCGTTGACCAGCGTGGACTTGCCGGAGCCGGACACGCCGGTGACGGCGGTGAACACGCCCAGCGGGAAGGACACGTCGATGTCCTGGAGGTTGTTCTCCCGGGCGCCGAACACGGTGAGCTGCCGGGACGGGTCGCGCGGGCGGCGGATGTCGGGCAGCGGGATGGCCTTCTTGCCCGCGAGGTAGAGCCCGGTCTGCGACTCCTCGTTGGCGAGGAGTTCCTTCAGGGAGCCGCTGTGCACGACCTTGCCGCCGTGCTCGCCCGCGCCGGGGCCGATGTCGACCACCCAGTCGGCGACCTTGATGGTGTCCTCGTCGTGCTCCACGACGATCAGCGTGTTGCCCATGTCACGGAGCCGGACCAGCGTCTCGATCAGCCGGTGGTTGTCGCGCTGGTGCAGTCCGATGGACGGCTCGTCCAGCACATACAGCACGCCCACCAGACCGGAGCCGATCTGGGTGGCCAGGCGGATGCGCTGGGCCTCGCCGCCGGAGAGGGTGCCCGCCGCCCGGTTGAGCGAGAGGTAGTCGAGGCCGACGTCGACCAGGAAGCGCAGCCGCTCGTTGACCTCCTTGAGCACGCGCTCGGCGATCTTCTTGTCCCGGGCGTTGAGCTTCAGCTCACCCAGGAACTCCGCGCAGTCGCTGATGGACATCGCGGAGACCTCGGCGATCGACTTCCCCATGACCGTGACCGCGAGGACGATCGGCTTGAGCCGGGTGCCCTGGCAGGTGGGACAGGGAACCTCGCGCATGTAGCCCTCGAAGCGCTCCCGGCTGGCGTCGGACTCGGCCTCGCTGTGCCGCCGCTTGACGAAGGACACGGCACCTTCGAAGGGCGTGGTGTAGACCCGCTCGCGCCCGTACCGGTTGCGGTAGCGGACCTCGATCTGGGTCTTGTGGCCGTACAGCAGCGCCTTGCGGGCGCGCTGCGGCAGCCCGGCGAAGGGGATGTCCGTACGGAAGCCCAGGGCGTCCGCGAGGGCGTCGATCAGGCGGCTGAAGTAGTCCTTGGTGTGTCCGTGGGACCAGGGGTGGATGGCGCCCTCGTCGAGGCTCTTGTCCTCGTCGGGGACGATCAGCTCGGGGTCGACCTCCATCCGCGTACCGATGCCGGTGCAGTCCGGGCAGGCGCCGAAGGGCGAGTTGAAGGAGAAGGAACGGGGCTCCAGCTCCTCGAAGGACAGATCGTCGTACGGGCAGTAGAGGTGCTCCGAGTACATCCGCTCGCGCTCGGGGTCGTCCTCGGGGAGGTCCACGAAGTCGAGCACGATCATGCCGCCGGACAGGCCGAGGGCGGTCTCCACCGAGTCGGTGAGACGGCGCTTGGCGGACTCCTTCACCGTGAGCCGGTCGACGACCACCTCGATGGTGTGCTTCTCCTGCTTCTTCAGCGTCGGCGGCTCGGAGAGCTGGATGGTCTCGCCGTCCACTCGCGCGCGGGAGTAGCCCTTGGTCTGGAGGTCGGCGAACAGGTCCACGAACTCGCCCTTGCGCTCGCGCACCAGCGGCGACAGCACCTGGAACCGGCTGCCCTCGGGCAGCTCCAGCACCTTGTCGACGATGGCCTGCGGCGACTGGCGGGAGATGGGCCGGCCGCACTGCGGACAGTGCGGTTTGCCGATGCGCGCGAAGAGCAGCCGCAGGTAGTCGTAGACCTCGGTGATCGTGCCGACCGTGGAGCGCGGGTTGCGCGAGGTCGACTTCTGGTCGATGGAGACCGCCGGGGACAGGCCCTCGATGAAGTCGACGTCCGGCTTGTCCATCTGCCCGAGGAACTGACGGGCGTACGAGGAGAGCGACTCCACGTAGCGGCGCTGGCCCTCGGCGAAGATGGTGTCGAAGGCCAGGGAGGACTTGCCCGACCCGGACAGGCCCGTGAAGACGATGAGCGCGTCACGAGGCAGGTCGAGCGAGACGTTCTTCAGGTTGTGCTCGCGCGCGCCACGGACGATGAGACGGTCGGCCACGCCGGTCCGCACCTTTCTTGAGAGTGGTGACAGGGGCGAGGCCCCCGTGCTTTCTCAGCCTAGGGGGAGCCACTGACAACGCCGGTCGGATTCCGGATCGCATAACAATCCCCGGCCATCCAGCATGCCCGACGCCAGTGACGACCATATAGCACGTGCATTCGATTTATGGTCTCGGGCGACCGCCTTCACCCGAAGGAGTGGCGGGGCTAGGGTCGGCCCCATGATTGATCACACGCGTGACCTGGCGTCTGTACAGGACGCGACGGAACGGCTGCTCAGCGCGGTCGCCAAGCTGGACAACGCCTCGGTCGCCGAACCGTCACGGCTGCCCGGCTGGACCCGCGGCCATCTCCTCGCCCACCTCGCCCGCAACGCCGACGCCCTGGTGAATGTGTGGGAGTCACGGCCCATGTACGTCTCCGGCGACGCCCGGGAATCCGACATCGAGCGGGACGCCCCGCGCCCGCTGGACGTCCAGCTCGCCGATGTGCGCGACAGCGCCGCCCGCTTCCAGGACACCGGCGCGGCCCCCGCCGACTGGTCCCGCACGGTGGAGCTGCGCAACGGCGTCACCGACTCGGCGTCCCGGGTGCCGTTCCGGCGCTGGGCCGAGGTGGAGCTGCACCATGTGGACCTGGGTATCGGCTACGAGCTGGAGGACATGCCGGAGGAGTTCACGGGGCGCGAGATCGGCTTCCTCGCCGACCGTTTCGCGGACAATCCCGCGGTGGCGGCGACCCGGCTGACCGACGGCACGCGCGAGTGGCACACCGGGCGTCGGGCCGACGCGCCCGAGGTAACCGTCACCGGCACCCCGGCCGATCTCGTCGGCTGGCTCGCCGGGCGCCGCGCGGGTACCGCGCTCACGGTCATGGGCGGCCCGCTGCCCGCGCTTCCGCCGCTCTAGCGGGCCGACGGCTCGCCCCGCGGACCGGCGGCCGTCATCGGTCCGGAATCCGCCCCGCCGCCCCGAACCTTCCGCCCTAGACTGGCCGCCATGACGTACAGCGGACAGGTGACGGTCGGCGGCCCGGCGGATGTGCACGAGCTGAAGGACCTGATGATCACCAAGATCGCGGTCGGCCCGATGGACAACAACGCCTATCTGCTGCGCTGCCGGGCCACCGACGAGCAGTTGCTGATCGACGCGGCGAACGACGCCGACACCCTGCTCGGCACGATCGGCGCCGATGGCATCGCCTCCGTCGTCACCACCCACCGGCACGGCGACCACTGGCAGGCGCTCGCGCAGGTCGTGTCCGCCACCGGAGCCCGCACATATGCGGGCCGCGACGACATCGAGGGCATCCCCGTCCCGACCGACGTCCCGGTGGACGACGGCGACACGCTCACCGTGGGCCGGGTGACCCTCACCGCCCGTCACCTGGTCGGTCACACGCCCGGCTCGATCGCCCTGGTCTACGACGACCCGCACGGCCATCCGCATGTGTTCACCGGCGACTGCCTCTTCCCCGGCGGCGTCGGCAACACCCGCAAGGATCCGGCGGCGTTCGCCAGCCTCATCCATGACGTGGAGACGAAGATCTTCGGCGCCCTCCCGGACGAGACCTGGGTCTATCCGGGCCACGGCGACGACACCACCCTGGGCGCCGAGCGCCCCCACCTGCCGGAGTGGCACGCGCGCGGGTGGTGACCCCCGTCAGGCCCCCCGGGAACGGCACTGCCACGCGCCCCGTGTGACGTCCGCGCCCACACCGCACACGTACGTCCCCTCCCGGTACCCGTCCGCGCACGGTCAACTGGAGGCAGCCCCGCGCGGGATGACGCCTCCGGCGCGGTACGGGCCGCCGGTCCACCGACAACCCCGCCCTCGACCGGCGACCCCGGCCCGCCCCGCCCGGCGACGACACGCGCGGAGGCGGAAACCGGTGCAGCGGCGACACACCGGACGGCACCACGAGGCCCCTTGAGGCTCCCCGACACGCCGACCCGCTCCCCCACGCCCCACGGCCATGCCCCCATGGGGCGTCACCGCGCGGCGGCCCCCACCAGCGCCGCCACCCGCTCCACCCCGAACACGTACCCCTGCACCCCGCACCCGGCGATGACCCCGTCCGCCCGCTGCGAGACATACGAATGGTGCCGGAACGCCTCCCGCTGGTGGATGTTGGAGATGTGCACCTCCACCACGGGGAGCCCGTCGCAGGCGTTGAGGGCGTCCAGGATCGCCACGGAGGTGTGCGAGTAGGCAGCCGGATTGATCACGATCCCGCAGTGGTGGAGCCGGGCCTCCTGGATCCAGTCGACGAGCTGGCCCTCGTGGTTGGACTGCCGGAGGTCGACGGTCCCGCCGTGCGCCTCGGCCGCCTTGGCGCACAGGGCCTCCACATCGGCCAGGGTGTCGGAGCCGTAGATCTCCGGCTGCCGCTGCCCGAGCAGATTCAGGTTGGGGCCGTTGAGAATCATGATCGGGGCGTTGGCCAGGCTGCGGGGCACGGGTCCTCCGGTCCGTCGAGGGGTGCGGTCCGCCGGGACCGCTGCTCGGACCGGTCTATCACGCCGTACCGGCCGCACGACCCCTGCCGCACGACCCCCTGAGGTCCCAGGGAACGGCGTCAGCCCAAAGAGCTGCGGACGCCCCGGAAGCCCTGGAGAAGGCCGCGCACCGCACCGCGGCCCGGCGGAGCGCCCCGCGCGGGCCGCGTCCCCGTCACCTACCGAGCGCGCGCCCTTCTCCTCGCGACCGCACCGCGCACCACACCCCCGGGACACGCGCCGCGGGCACCTCCGCGCGCCCCCGTAACCCATGATCACCGTGGGTAGTTGACGCGGCATGCACGATGTACGCACCGTAAAAAGTCCCGGCATGCTGAGGCTCGCGATGGCCTCGCTCGCGGGGACGGCCATCGAGTTCTACGACTTCTTCGTCTACGGGACGGCGGCGGCGCTGGTCCTCGGGCCGCTCTTCTTCCCCACGTTCTCGCCGCTCGCGGGGACCCTGGCCGCGTTCGGGACGTTCGCCGTGGGCTTTGTCGCCCGGCCACTGGGGTCGGTGCTGTTCGGGCACATCGGGGACCGGCACGGACGGCGGCCGGTCCTGGTGATCTCGCTGCTGGTGACCGGCGCCTCGACCGTCGCCGTCGGCTGTCTCCCGACGTACGGCTCGATCGGGGTGGCGGCGCCCGTACTGCTGCTGGTGCTGCGGTTCGTGCAGGGGCTGGGGCTGGGCGGCGAGTGGGGCGGTGCCGTACTGCTGACCGCCGAGCACGCTCCGCCCGACCGGCGCGGACTGTGGTCGAGCTTTCCCCAGGTCGGTCCACCGGTCGGGTTTCTGCTGGCCAACGGGGTGATGCTGGCACTGTCGGCGGCGCTGACGGACGCGCAGTTCGCGTCCTGGGGCTGGCGGATTCCGTTCTGGGGAGCCGGGGTACTGGCGCTCGCCGGGCTGTGGCTGCGCTCGTCGCTCACCGAGAGTCCGCAGTTCCTCGCCCTGGAGGAACCCGCGCGTGTGCCGCTGGCCGAGGTGACGCGCGACCACTGGCGGCTCGTCCTGCTCACCGCCGGAGCGCTCGCCTCCGGGTACGCGATCTTCTACGCGGTCACCACCTGGTCGCTCGCGTACGCCACGGAACGGCTGGAGGTGAGCCGTACCGTCATGCTGGCCTGCATCATGGCCGCCGTCGTGATCAAGGGCGCCCTGACGCCGGTGGTGGCCGTGCTCGGCGACCGCTATGGGCGTCGGCCCCTGTGTCTCATCGGGTGTGCGGCGGCGGCGGTGTGGATGTGCCCCATGGTCGCGCTGCTGGCGACGGCCGCCCCACTGTTGATGTTCCTGGGGTTCCTGGGCGCGATGCTCGCGTTCGTCACGATGTTCGCGGTGATCGCCGCGTATCTGCCGGAGCTGTACGAGCCACGGGTGCGCTGCACGGGCGCCGCCGTGGGCTACAACCTCGGCGGGGTGCTCGGCGGTGCGCTCACCCCGATCGCGGCGACGGCGCTCGCGGAGCAGGGCGGCCGGGTGCCCTGGGGGGTGGGCGTGTATCTGACCGGGATCGCCCTCTTGAGCCTCGCCTGCTTCGCCCTGCTCCCGGAGACCCGCCCGGTGACGGTCCCGGCGGCCCAACCGGTGTCGGGCTGAGGGCCGGGTGACGGAAGGGCCGCAGGCCGAGAGGGGCCCAAGGCCAAGGGCTGGGCGCGTACGGGGCACATAGGGCGGGCGTACGGAAGGGGGTACCGCGCGGTGGGCGGTACCCCCTTTGTCGTATCCCGTCAGTCCTCTCGGGAGCGTCCTCTCGGGAACGTCCTCTCGCGACGTCGTATCGCGTATGTCGTATCGCGTGGCCGCCGCTAAGGATTCATCGCCAGTTCCAGATACGCCGCGAAGATCACCAGATGGACCCCGCCCTGCAAGGGGGTGGCTCGGCCGGGCACCACGGTCAGGGAGCTGACCACGATGGTCAGGGCGAGCAGCACCATATGGGTCGAGCTGAGGCCGAGGACGAGCGGACCGGAGAGCCAGATCGAGGCGAGGGCGACGGCCGGGATGGTGAGGCCGATGCTGGCCATGGCGGAGCCCAGGGCGAGGTTCATGCTGGTCTGCACCCGGTCGCGGCGGGCGGAGCGCAGCGCGGCGATGGTCTCGGGCAGCAGCACCAGCAGGGCGATGACCACACCGACGACGGCCGCCGGCATCCCCGCGCTCTGGACGCCGGATTCGATGGTCGGTGAGACGCCCTTGGCGAGTCCGACGACACCGATCAGGGCCAGACCCAGCAGACCGAGGCTGATGTAGGCGGTGCGGGAGGAGGGCGCGTCGGCGTGGTCGTCGGCGGTGATCACCTCGCCGTCGCGGGTGATGGGCAGGAAGTAGTCACGATGTCGTACGGTCTGGGTCGCCACGAAGAGGCCGTACAGGACGAGGGACGAGACCGCCGCGAAGGCGAGTTGGACGCCGGAGAACTCGGGGCCGGGCTTGCTGGTGGTGAAGGTGGGCAGCACCAGGCTGAGGGTGGCCAGGGTGGCGACGGTCGCGAGGGCGGCGCCGGTGCCTTCGGGGTTGAAGACGGCGGTACCGTGCCGCAGGGAGCCCACGAGCAGACAGATGCCGACGATGCCGTTGCAGGTGATCATCACGGCGGCGAAGACGGTGTCGCGGGCGAGGGTGGCGCTCTTGTCGCCGCCGTCGATCATCAGTGTGACGATCAGGGCGACCTCGATGATCGTGACGGCGACGGCCAGGACGAGGGAGCCGAAGGGTTCGCCGACCCGGTGGGCGACGACCTCGGCGTGGTGCACGGCGGCCAGCACGGCCCCGGCGAGGACGAGGGTGACGACGGCGACGACCGCGCCGGGGAGATCGCGTCCCCAGGTGAGGATCAGCAGGACGACCGCGAGCACCGGCACCACGAACGTCCACCGCGTCGAGAGCCTCCTGAGCCGAGCGATCATGCTGCGATCGTCCCAGAGGGCCTCCGGCTTCGCACTCTGGTGCGGCTGGCCCTCGGGCGGTGCCTTCTCGGTGGTCCGGGGGGTTTTCCGGCCGCCCGGTCGGGTGTCGGGTCTGTCCTGCGGTCGCTGCTGCACATAGCCTCCCCTGCGTCTCGAACGGCGAGAGGAAGCGATCGGGCGGTCGCGCGTGGGCTCGGCCGTCACCGGGTCCGGCGGACGGCTGCCGACCGGGACCCCAACCGGCCTTGCGGGGCCGGTCCCTCATCTCCTCCTGCGCTCGAACTGATGTGGATGTAGCGGTTCACGCGCCGGGGCGGCGGTCGGCTGGTCGCCGATCGCCGTCCCGGTGTGGTGGTGCTTGTTCGTTTCTGCGAGACAGCCCCGTCCGCGGAGTGCGAGACGGCCGGTCTCCATGCTGCGAGACCGCCGGTCCTCGTACGGCGGGACAGTCGGTCTCCGTGCCGCGCATCGAACTGCTTTCGTGCCGCGCGGCGGTCCGTCCCCGTGCCGTACGGCGGGCGGTCCTGTACGACGACGGCCCCGGGCGTCCGTGTGGGACGGGCGCCCGGGGCGTTGTCGGGCGGCGCCTTCGTCAGGCGTCGATGCTGTTCTTCGTGGTGCCGTCGCCGCCGCTGCCGCCCTGCTCCGCCTCGGCCGCCGCCTTCTTCTTCGAGGCGTAGAGGCTGGTGATCGTGGTGACGATCAGCACGGAGCAGATGACGCCCAGGGAGACCGGGATGCTGATCTCGGGGACATGGACCCCGGACTCGTGCAAGGCGTGCAGGACCAGTTTGACGCCGATGAAGCCCAGGATGATCGACAGGCCGTAGCTCAGGTGGACCAGCTTCTTGAGCAGTCCGCCGATGAGGAAGTACAGCTGCCGCAGACCCATGAGGGCGAAGGCGTTGGCGGTGAAGACGATGTACGGGTCCTGGGTCAGGCCGAAGATCGCCGGGATGGAGTCGAGGGCGAAGAGCACATCGGTGGTGCCGATCGCGAGCATGACGACCAGCATCGGGGTCATCACCCGCTTGCCGTTCTCCTCGATCCACAGCTTGGTGCCGTGGTACCGGTCGGCGACACCGAAGCGGCGCTCGGCGGCCTTGAGGAGCTTGTTCTCCTCGAAGTTCTCGTCGTCCTCGTCGGCGCGGGCCTCCTGGATGAGCTTCCAGGCGGTCCAGATGAGGAAGGCGCCGAACAGGTAGAACACCCAGGAGAAGCTGGCGAGGATCGCGGCACCGGCGGCGATGAAGATCGCGCGCAGCACCAGGGCGATGAGCACACCGATGAGCAGAACCCGCTGCTGGTACTGGGAGGGCACGGCGAATTTCGCCATGATCAGTACGAACACGAACAGGTTGTCGACACTCAGCGATTTCTCGGTGATGTATCCGGCGAAGAACTCTCCACCGGCCTGGCCGCCTCCGAAGAGGATCAGGCCGACACCGAACAGGGCGGCCAGCACGATCCAGACGATCGTCCAGATCCCGGCTTCCTTGATGGACACGTCGTGTGGTTTGCGACCGATGAAGAAGTCGACGGCGATAAGGGCCGCCAGACCCACGATGGTCACGACCCACAGGGTCACTGAAACTTCCACTGCGCCTCCGGCAGTACGTAACGGCAAACAGTCAGTCAGCGTCGTCGCTGCCGGAGGTCTCTTCCACCCGGTCCCTCCGCGCGCATGGTGCGCGGGAAGCCGCGGGCCGACGCCCCGGGATCTGGCCTGATCCGTATTGACGGGTACGCCGCAGTAGGCAGGGAGTACTCCCCTCCGTGGATACAACCATACCCTCATACCCAAGGAAAGGTAAAGCCTTAGGTAAAGTAAGTATAAAGTGAGCTGTTCAGGGGGCTTTTACCACGGCTTGAGCAAAGGGGTGGGCGCCGCCTCGCAGGGGTGAGGGCACGCCACGGAGGTGCCGGGGCTCACCGGTCCCAGGCGCGTCGGGCGTCGGCGACCTGATGGAGCGCCTGGGTGATCACCTGGCTGCCGGGGGGCGCGAGCGGCGGCTCGTAGGTCCACGCATGACCCACCCAGGGGTCGGCCAGATGGTCGTCGGGCACCGGCGTCAGTCGCAGGAGCGAACGCCACAGCGGGTCGAGCAACGGTCCGTAGGCCGAGGCGTCCTCACGGTCGGCGACCATCATCAGATGGACGCCCACGGCGGGGCCCTCGTCGGCGAGGTAGCGCAGCTGGGTCACGGCGCGGTCGTCGAAGCCGTGCGGGAAGTCGTTGACCACCAGGAGCTGCTGGGCGGTGTCGAAGCCGGGCGGGAGGGCGTCGGACGCGCCGCCGCGGACCGCCATCTGCACCAGGTCCACCCGCTGGGTGAGCCGCCCCAGGGTGTCCATGACCCCGGCGGCGCCCTGGGCCGGCGGGGCGGCCAGCACGCCGGTCTGCACCAGCGGGGCGAGGGCCTGGGCGCCGGAGCCCGCCGCGTCGATGACATGCACGGTGAACTCGCCGGGCGGATGCACCGCCAGCAGCCGGGCCGTGTGCGAGACGGCTGCCTCCATCGCCAGTCGGCGCAGGTCGTAGGCGTCGTTGAACGCGCCGTCGAGCGCTCCGGCCCGGCCCGCGTCCACCCAGATGCCCCGCTCCAGGGGCAGCCGGGCCAGCAGCGGGATGCGCAGCTGCTCGCTCTCGGGCACATGGAGGTCCCCGAGCCGCATCGCCATGGGCATCTCCATCGGGACGCGGTAGGCGTGCCAGACGGGGTTGTCCCAGCGGGCGTAGGCGGCGGGCAGGGCGGGTTCGACGACCTCGGCCTCGGAGACGAGCTGGGCCACGTCCCGGTCGAGGGACTGGCGGGCCTGGTCGACGAGCTGGTCGTGCTTGGCGCGGGCGGCCTCCCGCGCGGCGTCGCCCTGGCGCCCTATGCGGCTGCGCGGGTCGGACAGGGCCTGGTCCAGCTCCTTGTCCATCCGGGACTCGGCGAAGTCGACGGCGCTGCGGTACGAGGCCACGGCGCGGGCGAGATCCTCGAACATGCCCCACACCTGGTTGTAGAGCCGCTCCTCCATGGACCAGCCGGTGGCGTCCCCCGCGACGGGCCGGGCGGGGTGGCCTGGCGCGGACGGGGGCGCGGTGGGCGGGGGCGGCGGCGGGGCCGCGTTCGCCCTGCGCGGGTGGCTGTAGTCGACGGGGCCGCCGGTGGGCGCCGACGGCTGGGTGACGGCCGAGGGGTCGGCGGGGGGCGTCGGCCCGCCGTAGCCGCCGGGCCGGGTGGGCGCCGGGCCCGGGAAGGTGCCGTAGGGCGAGCCGGACGGGTCGGGGCGGGGCGCGGGGGCCGCCGTCTGCCGGGTGCGGTCGCCGTCCTGGGTGCGGGGCGGTGGGGCGGCGACCGAGCGGGCCACGCCCGACGCCACCGCGTCGTTGATGGTGGCGGCGAGCTGGCGGGCCTGCGGCAGGCCCTGGTCGGTGAGCAGCTCGGCCAGTCCGCCCGCGTAGCCCTGGCCGACCGCGCGTACCTTCCAGGCGCCCTGGCGCCGGTACAGCTCCAGCGCGACGACGGCGGACTCGGCGTCCAGGCCGGTGATGGTGTAGCTGGCGACCTCTGTGCCGTCGAGGCCGGTGACCGCGACGAACGGGGCGGCGACCGCCCCGAACGAGAGCGGTCCGCCGACCCCGACCGGCAGGGCGAGCAGCACACTGAGCCGATGCACGGCCTCGGGGAGGGCGTCCAGGTCCACCGCGAGGCGGTGGTCCGCCGCCGCCTGCCGGGAGACCTCCAGGCCGGGCAGCGTGGGCGCGCCCGGGTGGGCCACCCATTCGACGCCGCGCACGGCGCCGTCGGCGTCGCCGATCGTGATCCCGGCGACGATCGGTTTGCCCGCCGAGACCCGGATCTCCAGACGCGCCTGGGAGAGCGGGTGGTTCTGCCCCCGCACCAGCTCGGCCGTCATCGCGTCAGTCCCCCTGTGTCACTGTTCGGTGTGGTGTGCCGCTCGCCCGGCGGCGGAGGTGCCCGGTGGCCTTACAGGTGCGGCAGGATCGACGGCATCAGGTCCTGGAAGGTACGGCCGTTGGCGGGTGTGCCGAGGGCCGTCATCGTCCAGCTGCTGCCCGTGCGGTGCACCTTGGCCATGATCTGGGCGGTGTAGGCGCCACCGCCGGCCAGGGTGTAGCGGGCCAGTTCCTGGCCGTTGGTCTCGTCGACCAGGCGGCAGAACGCGTTCTGCACCTCCTGGAACGTCTGACCGGTGAACGAGTTCACGGTGAAGACGATCTGGTCGATGTGGACCGGCACACGGGACAGGTCGACGAGGATCGCCTCGTCGTCGCCGCCCTGGCCGACACCGCCGACGAGGTTGTCGCCGGTGTGGCGCACCGAGCCGTCGTCGCTCACCAGGTGGCGGAAGAAGACGACGTCGACCGGCTGCTTGTCCGCGAACAGCACGGCCGAGGCGTCCAGGTCGATCTCCCGGGTGCGCGAGCCGAACAGGCCGCGCCGGGGGGCCGCCTGCCAGCCGAGACCCATCCGCACCGCGGTCAGGCTGGCGCCGTCCTGCTTCTGAAGGCTGATGGCCTGACCCTTGGTCATGTTGACGGTCACGCGCTGATTCCCCTCTTGTTGAGCTGTCCCCTGTTCCCGCGAAGCCGCGGTTGCACGAACCCTACGCAGGGGCACTGACAGTGACGTACCCCGGTCCGGACTTTGTGTCGGGTTTGCAACACAGCGGGTCGGACGCCCGATGAGGGTGTCCGCGCGGGTACCGGTCCCGGGGTGTGGACCGGCACCCGAGGCGCGCCTCAGCGCAGGCCCGCCTCTTTCATCTGGCGCAACTCCTTCTTCATCTCGGACACTTCGTCGCGCAACCTGGCGGCGATCTCGAACTGGAGGTCGGCGGCGGCGGCGCGCATGCGGGCGGTCAGCTCCTCGATCTGCTCGGCGAGGTCGGCGGCGGGCCGGTCGGTCGGCACCGGCTCCTTGGCCCGGCCCTTCGCCGCCCCGCCCCGTCCGGCGGCCTTGGCGCCCGTCCCGTCGCGGCCCAGGGACGGGACGGGGGCCTTGGTGCCCCGGCCGTCCTTGGCCGCTCTGCGGTAGCCCGAGCCGAGGAGCTGTTCGGTGTCGACGTCCTCGCGGGCGATCTGCGCCACGATGTCGTTGATCTTCTTGCGCAGCGGCTGTGGGTCGATGCCGTTGGCCTGGTTGAACGCGACCTGCTTCTCCCGGCGGCGGTTGGTCTCGTCGATCGCCTTCTCCATCGCCGGGGTGATCTTGTCGGCGTACATGTGGACCTGCCCGGAGACATTGCGTGCCGCGCGGCCGATGGTCTGGATCAGGGAGGTGCCGGAGCGCAGGAAGCCCTCCTTGTCGGCGTCGAGGATGGCCACCAGGGACACCTCGGGCAGGTCGAGTCCCTCACGGAGCAGGTTGATGCCGACCAGGACGTCGAACTCGCCGGCCCGCAGTTCGCGCAGCAGCTCGACGCGGCGCAGGGTGTCGACGTCGCTGTGCAAATAGCGGACGTGGATGCCCAGCTCCAGGAAGTAGTCGGTGAGGTCCTCGGCCATCTTCTTGGTGAGTGTGGTGACGAGGACCCGCTCGTCCTTCTCGACCCGGGTGCGGATCTCGTGCACCAGGTCGTCGATCTGGCCCTCGGTGGGCTTGACGACGACCTCGGGGTCGATCAGGCCGGTGGGGCGGATGATCTGCTCCACCACGCCGTCGCCCCGGGACAGCTCGTACTGGCCCGGTGTCGCCGACAGGTACACGGTCTGGCCGATGCGCTTCTGGAACTCCTCCCACTTCAGCGGACGGTTGTCCAGCGCGGACGGCAGCCGGAAGCCGTGGTCGACCAGGGTGCGCTTGCGGGAGGCGTCGCCCTCGTACATGGCGCCGATCTGCGGGACCGTGACATGCGACTCGTCGATGACCAGGAGGAAGTCGTCCGGGAAGTAGTCCAGCAGGGTGTTCGGCGGGGAGCCGGGCTCACGGCCGTCGAAGTGCATCGAGTAGTTCTCCACACCGGAGCAGGTGCCGATCTGGCGGAGCATCTCGATGTCGTACGTGGTGCGCATCCGCAGCCGCTGGGCCTCCAGGAGCTTGCCCTGCTTCTCCAGCTCGGCGAGGCGTCCCCCCAGCTCCTTCTCGATGTCGTTGACGGCCCGCTCCATGCGCTCGGGACCGGCGACGTAGTGGGAGGCCGGGAAGACGTACAGCGTCTCGTCGTCGCTGATGATCTCGCCGGTGAGGGGGTGCAGGGTGGAGAGGGCCTCGATCTCGTCGCCGAACATCTCGATGCGGACGGCCAGCTCCTCGTAGACCGGGAAGATCTCGATGGTGTCGCCGCGGACGCGGAAGGTGCCGCGGCTGAAGGCCGTGTCGTTGCGGGCGTACTGGATGTCCACGAAGCGGCGCAGCAACTGGTCGCGGTCGATCTCCTCGCCGACCTTCAGCGGGACCATGCGGTCCACGTACTCCTGCGGGGTGCCCAGGCCGTAGATGCAGGAGACGGAGGCCACCACCACGACATCGCGGCGGGTGAGCAGCGAGTTGGTCGCGGAGTGGCGCAGCCGCTCGACCTCCTCGTTGATCGAGGAGTCCTTCTCGATGTAGGTGTCCGACTGCGGGACGTACGCCTCGGGCTGGTAGTAGTCGTAGTACGAGACGAAGTATTCGACCGCGTTGTTCGGCAGCAGCTCGCGGAACTCGTTGGCCAGCTGGGCGGCCAGGGTCTTGTTCGGTGCCATGACCAGCGTGGGGCGCTGGAGCTGCTCGATCATCCACGCCGTGGTGGCGGACTTGCCGGTGCCGGTGGCGCCGAGCAGGACCACGTCCTTCTCGCCTGCCTGGATGCGCCGGGTCAGGTCGGCGATGGCCGCCGGCTGGTCGCCGTTGGGCTGGTAGGGACTGACGACCTCGAAGGGCGCCACCGAGCGTTCGATCTGGGAAACGGGCCGCATGGGTTCCACCGTACGACCCCCCACTGACAACCGTCCGGCTTCGCCCCGATGCACCGGTCTGACCTGGGATTCTGTCGGGTCGGTGGGGCGGGGGCGGTCAACGGCGCTGGGCCAGGCGGGCGCGGTCGGGTTCCGGCCGCCGGGCGCGGCGGGGGCGGCGCGACGGGCGGGGCGACGGCGGGCGGTGGGCGGGGACGCCGGGGCGGGGCTCGTCGCGGGGCGGGGCGGGCCTGCCGAGCGCCAGCAGCGGGTCGAAGACCACGACGGCGGCGGCCAGGCAGAGGAAGGCCAGCGGGCCGATCAGCAGGGGCGCCAGCAGCGCGGCGGGCGACTCGCCCTCCGCGGGAGTCCCGGTGCCGTGGAGCTGGACGCTGAGGGCCGCCATACCCATGTAGTGCATACCGGTCACGGCGAGGCCCATGACCAGTCCGGCGCCCACGCTCCACAGGAAGCCCCGGACCTGTCCGGCGGCCCACAGGGCGGCCGTCGCGGCGGCGGTCGCTATGAGGACCGACACGGCGACCAGGAGCGTGTCGTACTGGAACGCGCCGTCCAGGTGCATGCCCGCCATGCCGAGGTAGTGCATGGAGGCGATACCGAGGCCGGTGATGGTGCCGCCGGTGAACAGGGCGGCCCCCTTGGCGCCCCGGTAGCCGACGATGAAGATCCCGACGCCGACCATGACGACGGCGACCGCGAGGCTCGCGTAGGTCATGGGTTTGTCGTAGTGGATCGGCGCCTCCCTCACCGTGAAGCCCATCATCGCGATGAAGTGCATGGTCCAGATGCCGGAGCCGATGGCGGCCGAGCCCAGGGCGAGCCAGCCGGGGCGCCAGGAGCGGGTGACGAGCAGCGATCTGGAGGTGCAACGCAGTCCCAGGGCCCCGCCCAGACATGCCATGAGGTAGGCCACCAGCGGTGTGACCAGGCCGTAGCCGAATCCGTCGACCGTGCCGTGCATGCGCGGCTGCCCTTCCGCCCTGTACGTCCCGCGAGGGGGTGCTGTGTGCCCCCTCCCACGACCGCCCCCATCGGTCCGGGTTGACGCTGAGAGTATGACTCGCCCCGGAACGGTCGAACGACTTTCCTACAAAGAGACACGTCCTTGCCCCACTTGTGCGCACCGCGTGTGAGAACTCCGCACGGTTGCGTTCATACCTGACACCCTGCGCCTCGCCCGCCGGTCACCAGGGCCGCTCCAGGCGCCCGCCCGGTGCCGTCACCCGTTGTCAGTGGCGGGTCGTACCGTGGGCGAATGAACAGTGATGGGCGTTCCGGGCAGCGGGTCGTGTGGGCGGTGGTCGGCAGCGACATCGGTCCGCTGCTGCTGGCCGCCACCCCCGAGGGCCTGGTCAATGTCGTCTTCCACGCCACCGCCCCGGTGCGGGACCGCGCGCTGGAGCGGCTCGCGTCCCGGCTCGGCGCGGAGCCGGTGGAGGATCCCGCCTCGCCGCTGCTGGCGGAGCCCGTGCGCCAGCTCACGGCGTACTTCGCGGGGGGACGCAAGGACTTCGACCTTCCCCTGGACTGGTCCCTGATCTCCGGCTTCAACCGGCAGGTGCTGCGCGAACTGGCCGCCGGGGTGCCGTTCGGGGCGGTGGTCGGCTATGGCGAGCTGGCCGACCGGGTGGGGCAGCCGGGGGCGGCCCAGGCGGTCGGTGTGGCGATGGGCTCCAATCCGCTGCCCGTGGTGGTGCCCTGCCACCGGGTGGTGGAGAGGGACGGCGGGATCGGCGGGTTCGGGGGCGGTCTGGAGACCAAGCGCCGGCTGCTCGCGCTGGAGGGTGTGCTGCCCGAGCCGCTGTTCTGAGTCCGGCGGCTCAGTCGTAGTGCCGGGCCTCGAAGACATTGCCGTCCGGGTCGCGGAAGTAGAAGCTGCGGCGGGCCGGGCCGCGGGCGCCGTAGGAGCCGTGGGAGATCTCCGAGACCGGGACGGAGGCTTCGCCCAGCCGGGTGCGGAGGGCGTCGAAGGCGGCGCCGGGCAGGGCGACACATACGTGGTTGACGGGGTGTCCCGCGCTCTCCGCGGCCCCGGGCAGCATCGTCATACGCCCGGCCATGGAGAGCGGCATGAGGTCGACGATGGACTCCTCGTTGAGCCGTACGGAGGGGAACGGGACGTCGCCCGCGGCGAACTCCGCGAGCCGCACCGGCTCCAGGCCCACCGTCCGCTGGTAGAAACCGGCCGCCGCGATCGGGTCGCGGACCCAGAGGACCACATGGTCGAGTCGTGTCAGGTTGTCCGTCATGCCCCCAGCCTGCTGTGCGGCGGGGTCGCTCGCAAAGGGTTTGACGGCGGGTGCCGCCCGCCAGGAATGAGGCAGGACGACCGACAGGAGGCAGAAGTGACGCTGGTGGTGTCCGAGGAGGTACAGGAGGCGCTCGCGGAGCGGCGTCCGGTGGTGGCGCTGGAGTCGACGATCATCGCCCACGGTCTGCCGCGTCCCCGCAACCGGGAGGTGGCGAAGGAGTTGGAGGCCGTCGTACGGCGGGAGGGCGGTGTGCCCGCGACGATCGCCGTCCTGGACGGGCGGCCGTATGTCGGCCTCGACAAGGGGCAGCTGGAGCGGATCGCCACCGAGGACGGCATCCGCAAGCTGGGCCACCGGGATCTGCCGCTCGCGGCGGCGGCCGGGGCCAGCGGCGCCACCACGGTGTCGGCGACGGCGCTGCTGGCCGCGCGGGCGGGGGTCCGGGTGTTCGCGACGGGCGGGCTCGGCGGGGTGCACCGGGAGTGGACGGTGACCCAGGACGAGTCGGCGGATCTGGGGCTGCTGGCGCGGACCCGGATCACGGTCGTCTGCGCGGGCGTCAAGTCGATCCTGGACGTCCCGGCGACCCTCCAGCGGCTGGAGACGCTCGGCGTGGCGGTCGCCGGGTACGGCACGGACCGGTTCCCCGGCTTCTACCTCTCGGACTCCGGGCACCCCGTGGACTGGCGGCTCGACACGCCCGGACAGGTCGCGGACGTCATGAGGGCGCAGGACATGCTGGACGGCCCCGCGTCCGCGCTGGTCGTCGCCCATCCGGTGCCGGAGGGCGCACAACTGGACCCGGCGCTGCACGCACGGGTGCTGGCCGACGCGCTGCACGCCTGCGAGGCGGAGGGCGTCAGCGGACAGGGCGTCACACCGTTCCTGCTGGACTACCTGGTGCGGCACACCGAAGGCGCCTCCCTGGAGGCCAATCTGGCGGCCGTACGGGGGAACGTACGGCTGGCGGCGGAGATCGCCGGGGCCTGGGCCCGGGTGGCGTGAGCGGGACCGGGCCGGGCGCCACGGCACCGCGCGGGGCGCTGCTCGTGGTCGGGGACGTCATCACCGACGTGGTGGCACGGCATCGCGGGGCACTCGCGTCCGGTACCGACACAGGGGCGGCGATCCGGACCGTGCCGGGCGGAGCGGGCGCCAATGTGGCGTGCTGGGCGGCGCGTTGGGGCTGTACCGATGTACGGCTGCTCGGGCGGGTCGGCGCGGACGCGGCCGGATGGCACGCACGGGAACTCACGGCGAGCGGCGTACGGCCCCTGCTGGTCGTCGACCCGTCGGCGCCGACCGGAACGGTGATCTGCCTGGTCGACACCGCCGCCGCGGCGGAGCGGACGTTCCTCACCGACAGTGGGGCGTCCTTGCGGATCGGCCCCGGTGACTGGTCGGACACGCTGCTGGACGGTGTGGGACGGCTGCACATGTCCGGCTATCTACTGTTCTCGGAGTCGGGCCGGGCACTGGTCGGCGTGGCGCTGGCCGCGGCGCGCGAGCGGGGCGTCCCGGTGAGTCTCGATCCGGCGTCCACGGGTTTCCTGCGGGAGCTGGGCGTGGACCGGTTCCTGTCGCTGGCCGAGGGGCTCGACGTCCTGCTGCCGAGCAGCGCGGAGGCGTCCCTGCTGACGGGGCTGCCGGACGTGGTGGACGCGGCGGCCGAGCTGAGCCGCCGGGTGCCGCTGGTGGTCGTCAAGCACGGGGCGCGGGGCGCGTTGGTGGCGCGGGACGGGGCCGTGCACGCGCGTGTACCGGCGTGGGCGGCGACACCCCGGGACACGACCGGCGCCGGGGACGCCTTCACCGGCGCGTTCCTGGCGACGCTGATCACCGGGGCGCGGGCGGAGGAGGCGGCGGCGCAGGGATGCCGGGCGGGGGCGACGGCGGTGGAGGGGGTGGGGGCACGGCCCTCTCGGTAGGGGTAGGGGGCGGTGCCGGGGGTGGGGGCCGCCCGTAAGGGGCGGGTGAAGGGGGCGGGTGCCTCAAAAGGAGGCCGGTGAAGAGGGCGGGTGGCGGGTCACGGTTTTCGGCCCCACGCCGAGATCATCGGGGCCGTGGCGATGTCGAGGGTGCCGGTGGCGAGATGGGCGACGTGGCGGTCGATCTCCTCGTCGGTGGCGAGACCGGCGGCGACGAGGCGGGCGCGCACCTGGCGGACGGTGGCGGACTCCAACGCGGAGGAGGCGGGTGAGGCGAGCGGGAAGGAGCCGTCGGCCTCCACATCGTGGAGTCCGACGTCCCGCAGGAGCCGGGGCAGGGTGCGGCCGTAGGCGAGATCGGCCCCCCGGTCGGCGAGCAACTGTCGTACGGCCTTGAGCAGCCGGTTGGCCAACCGCTGTTCCGGGCCGTACTCGTCGGGGCACGCGAAGGGCTGGAGCGTGGGGTCGGCGTCCTCGACCAGGAGCCGCCCGCCGGGGCGCAGGGCGCGGACCATGGAGTGCAGGGCGCGTGCGCGGTCCGGGAGGTGGACGAGTACGAGCCGGGCGTGCACCAGGTCGAAGCCGCCCGCCGGGGGCTCCTCCCGGACCACGTCGTGGCGGCGGACCTCGACCGGTGGACGGGCGGCCGAGGCGGTCCACGAGGTGTCGATGTCGGTGGCGAGGACCCTGCCGGTCGGGCCGACCTTCCGCGCCAGCCAGGAGACCACGGAGGTGCCGCCCGCGCCGACCTCCCAGCAGCGCCAGCCGGGTCCGACGCCGAGGGCTTCGAGGTGCCGGAAGGTCGCGGGGTCGAAGAGGGCGGCGAGGGCGGCGAAGCGTTCGCCGGCCTCGGCCTGGCGGTTGTCGAGGAGATAGCCGTCGTCGGGTTCCGAGGCGCTCGTCATGCATCGATCATCCTCCTCGTCGAGGGGGGCGATGCTGAGGCGGGCGGGGCAGGGCGAGAGGTCGGGGCGTGAGCGTGTGGGGGTGTGGGGATGGCTGGGCGCGGAACGGTGGGCGACGAGATGGCCGTGACCGGGGCGACGGGCGGGTGGCGGGGCGGGAAAATCCCTGGCGCGAGAGCGGTGAACTCCCTTTGTCCACAGGCGGGAACAAAGCGGAATGTGCCCTTTCCACAGGCTTGCACGCGGTCGGCTCAGCCCTGGCAAACTGACGCGAAGGGCGGCGGAGACGCGGCACGGGGGAATCCACGCGAGGAGATCAGAATGTCCATGGCAGGCAATCTGCGGAAGGTCACCAGCCTCGGCACGGTCGGGGGCCTTCGCAGGGTGGCGCGGATGGCGCGGCGGCGCCGTCGGCGGGTCGATCTGAGCCACCCCGCCCGCTCCCCGCTGGGTTCGTCGGTGGTCAACTGCGTCGCCTACGAGTACGGACGCCGGGTGCCCGCGTGCCCGGATCTGGTGGACGCGGTGGAGCGGGTGCGCAAGACCGGCGACGGGTTCGTGTGGCTCGGGCTGCACGAACCGACGGCCCGGGAGTTCGCCGGGGTGGCCGAGCTGTTCGATCTGCATCCGCTGGCGGTGGAAGACGCGATCGAGGCACATCAGCGGCCGAAGGTGGAGCGGTACGGGGATTCGCTGTTCGCCGTGTTCAAGACGGTCTGCTACGTGGAGCACGACGAACTCACGGCGACCAGCGAGGTGGTGGACACCGGAGAGATCATGGTGTTCGTCGGCCAGTACTTCGTGATCACCGTCCGGCACGGTATGCATGGCTCGCTGGGGCCGCTGCGGGAGGAGTTGGAGGCGGCGCCCGAGCATCTCGCCAAGGGCCCGTCGGCGGTGCTGCACGCGGTGGCGGACCATGTGGTCGACGAGTATCTGAATGTCGTGGAGTCCGTGCAGGAGGACATCGACGAGGTCGAGACGGAGGTCTTCGCGGAGAACGGGGCGCGGGCCGACCCGGGCCGCATCTACCAGCTCAAGCGGGAGCTGCTGGAGCTGAAGCGGGCCGTGGTGCCGCTGGGCCGACCGCTGCTGGAGCTGGCCGACCCCACCCTGAGGATCGTCGACCAGGAGATCCAGGCGTACTTCCGGGACGTCTCCGACCACCAGCAGCGGGCGACGGAGCAGATCGCCGCGTTCGACGAACTGCTCAACTCGATACTCCAGGCCCATCTCGCGCAGGTGACGGTGGCACAGAACGAGGACATGCGGAAGATCACGGCATGGGCGGCGATCATCGCCGTGCCGACGATGGTCTGCGGAATGTACGGAATGAACTTCGACCATATGCCGGAGCTGCACTGGCGCTATGGATACGGCATGGTCATCGGCGTCATATCCGTCATATGCGTGACGCTGTACCGGCGGTTCCGGCGGATCGGCTGGCTCTGACGGGGGCTTGTCCGGGCTGACGCGGCTGAGAGGACAAGGTCGGTCAGCGTGACGTGCCGCTCCGGGCGTAGACGCGTTCGGCCCAGCCCGCGATCTGGTCCTCCGTCAGGTGCTGGGCCAGGTCGGCTTCGCTGATCATGCCGACGAGCCGTTTGCCCTCGATGACAGGGAGCCGGCGGATCTGGTGCTCCTGCATCTCGTGGAGCACCTCGCCGACATCCGCGTCGGCGTCGATCCAGCGGGGCGTTCCCCGCGCCATCTCTCCCGCGGTGACCTTGGCGGGGTCGTGGCCCAGGGCCACGCAGCCGACCACGATGTCCCGGTCGGTGAGGATGCCGCAGAGCCGGTCGTCCGGGTCGCCGATGGGCAGCGCCCCGACGTTCAGCTCACGCATCAGTTGGGCGGCGCGGTCGAGGGTCTCGTGGACGGGTATCCACTGGGCACCCCTGTGCATGATGTCCGCGGCGGTGGTCATGGTGTACCTCCCGGTGCCGGACGGCCGACGCCGGGCGGAGACGCACCGCCAGGAGCTGTCGTACGGCTCGCCCCGGCGCCTCCATTCTCGCCGCGGGGCGGGAGGCACGCACCTGGAGCCGTGGAGGGCGGCGAGGGCCGCGGGGACGGTGGGCTCTGAGCCGCGTCAGGGGGTCCGGCCGTTCCACGCCGGGTGGCGGGGGTCGTCGGCGCGGACCAGGACGTCGGCGGTGCTCACCGGATCGGTCTCGACGGTGTAGCGCTCGAAGGCGGGGAGGGTCCAGTGGTCGGCCTCGGGTGTGCGGCGGCGCAGGGCGGCCGGGGAGAGCAGGACGTGGACGGTGAGATCGAAGGGGAACCAGTGCCGCAGGAGAAGGGGGCCGTGCAACAACAGCACTCCGCCGGGCGGGAGTCCGACGTAGTCGCTGCGGGTGGCACGGTCGGTGAGCGGGTCGCGCAGATCGGGCAGGACACGGCCGTCGCCGTCGGGTTCGAGCGGGCCGAACACCTCACGCCACAGGGCACCGGTGTCGAACCAGCCGTCGTAGTAGGCGTCGACGTCCTCGCGGCCGTGCTCCAGGCGCAGGGAGGCGGGGCGCAGAAAGCCCTCGGTGCCGACGGTGAGCGCGGGTCTGCCGCGGACCCGCAGGGCCTCCCGGACCCGTTCCGCGAGGTCCCCGGGGCGGGCGGCCGGGGCGCCGTCGAACGCGACACGGGGCCAGGGGCTGCCGTCGGCCGGTGCCAGGTCGAGCAGTCGGTCGGCGAGCAGGTCGCCGAGCAGGTCCCAGGTGATCGCTTCGAGTCGCACACGGCCATGATCGGTCAGATCGGTAAAGGGGGGCGAGCGGGACAGCGGGACAGCGGGAAGTGCGGCGGCACGGGCGGCAAGGGGCGCCAGGCGCCGGTGGGTCGGAAGGGGGCGGTATGCACGGGAACGGCAGGGAGGGGACGTGTCACGGGGCCCTGCGTGTGGTGGGCGGGGGCGGGGCGGGAAGGACACGGTCATGGTTGCGACTTCGCCGGATCCCGGAGCTGTGACGGTCCCGGATGCGCCCTCGCCTCCCGCACCGGCTTCCCTGACCGCCTCGGCGCGTTCGCCCGGACTTCTCGTCGTGCAGCCCCTCAAGCGGAAGCGGTGTGCGGGGTGTGCTCGCGGGCCCCTGTCGATGCTGGTGCTGGAGGAGGGCGCGCCCCGTTGTCTGCGCTGTGCCGATCTCGGTCATCTGGTGTTCCTGCCACGCGGCGACACGGCGTTGACCCGGAGGTCCCGTGAGGAGAGCGGGCTGTCGGTGGTCGTGGTCCGCTTCAACCGGCGCAAGGGGCGCTATGAACGGCAGGGCGTCCTGGTCGAGGAGGCGGCGCTGGCCCGTGCGGAGGCGCGGTGTCTGGTGGACGCGGAGGCGCGCAGACGGCGTCGGGTGCGGGACGCGGCGCGGCGGGCGGCGCAGGACGTGCGGTTCGCGGACGCCTTCGCGCGGGAGATCCTCCGGTTGTTCCCGGGCTGTCCGCGGGAGCGGGCCCGGGAGGTCGCCGGGCACGCGTCGGTACGTGGCAGTGGGCGGGTGGGGCGTAGCGCGGCCGGGCGGGCGCTGTCCGAGGGGGCGGTGATCTCGGCGGTCGTGGCCTCGGTACGGCATATGGACACCCCGTACGACCGGCTGCTGATGAGCGGGGTGGGGCGGCCCGAGGCACGGCGGCGGATCGCGCCGCTGGTGGAGGCGGTGCTCGACGGGTGGGCGGGGGGAGGTTGAGCCGGAGGAGGGGGAGGGGAGGAGGGCGGGAGGGGTGGGAGGGGGGGAGGGGTGGGAGGGGGGGAGGGGGGGGAGGGGGAGGGCCCCGGAGCGGGGGCGGGGGCAGAGGCGCAAAGGGTGAGTTCACGCCCGCCCCTGGACGTCCCCGTATGGACACGCGCCGCTCGGCCATGGTTCCGGGGACCTGAACGGCGTTGGCTGAGGGTGATGGATGAGGCGCCGGGGTGTGGGTGCCCGGCAGTGGTCGGGGATCGGTCCGGTACCGCACAGGAGCGGATGTGGGAGTCGACATGATCGAGGGACCGTACTTCGTACTGGCCGTGCTGGGTGTGCTGGGCACGGGGCTGGTCGCCGGGGTCTTCTACGGCTTCTCGACCTTTGTGATGCGGGGTCTGGGAGCGCTGCCACCGGCGCAGGGGGTCGCGGCGATGCAGTCGATCAATGTGACGGCGCTGCGACCGGCGTTCATGGGTCTGTTCGCCGGTACGGCGGTGCTGAGCGCGGTGATCGCGGTGGTGACGTTCGTGCTGTGGCCGGGTGAGGGCAGGGTGGAACTGCTGCTGGGCAGCGCGCTGTATCTGTTCGGCACGTTCGGGGCGACGATCGCGACGAATGTGCCGCGCAACGAGGCTCTGGCGCGGTTGGACGCCGGTACGGCGGAAGCATCCGCCTACTGGTCGAGATATCTGCGGGAGTGGACGGTCTGGAACCATGTACGGACGGTCGCCTCGGCCGCCGCGGCGGTGTCGTACCTGCTGGCCATCGCCTGACGCGGCCGGATCGTCACCGGTCGCCGCCCGCTCCCCCGCCCCCTGACCGGCCCCGCACCGATATCTCGCGCCCGGCGCCCCGCCCACACCCCACGCCCAGGAAACCGCCGGTCACCGACGAGTCGTCGGCGCTGACCGTTGGTCGTATGGTGGCCGAAAGGGTCCGGTGGAGCCCGGGTCGCGATCCGGGCCGTCCGACCCGCCACGCGGATCACGGACCACGGACCACGGATCGCCAATCACGGACCACGGATCACGGATCGCCAATCACGGACCACGGATCACGGGTGACCGCCCACGGACCACGGGTGACCGCCCATGGATCACGGACGGCCGATCCCCGATCGAGGATGGCCGATCACCGCAACACCCCAAGGAAGACGCCCATGGCAGACCCCAAGGGATTCATGAACACCCCCCGGCAGGAGTGGCCGCGCCGCCCCATCGGGGAGCGGGTGCGTGACTGGGACGAGGTGTACGTCCCGGGCGCGCTGCTGCCGATCGTCAGCGAGCAGGCGGACCGGTGCATGGACTGCGGGGTGCCGTTCTGCCATGAGGCGTGTCCGCTGGGGAACCTCATCCCGGAGTGGAACGACCTGGTCTCCCGGGAGGACTGGCGCGCGGCGGCGGACCGGCTGCACGCGACGAACAACTTCCCGGAGTTCACCGGCCGTCTGTGCCCGGCGCCCTGCGAGGCGGGGTGTGTGCTGGCCATCAACCAGCCCGCGGTCACCATCAAGAACGTCGAGTGCGCGATCGCCGACCGGGCGTGGGCGGACGGTTTCACGCCACCTCGCCCACCGGAGCGGTTGTCGGGCCGGACGATCGCGGTCATCGGCTCGGGCCCGACCGGACTGGCCGCCGCACAGCAGCTCACCCGGGCGGGGCACACGGTGGCGGTGTTCGAGAAGGACGACCGCGCGGGCGGGCTGATGCGTTACGGGATACCCGAGTTCAAGATGGAGAAGCACCATCTGGAACGACGGCTGGCCCAGATGCGGGCCGAGGGGACGAAGTTCCGTACGTCGACGGCGGTCGGCCGGGATGTCGGCGCGGACGAGTTGCGCGCCCGCTACGACGCCGTCGTCCTCGCGACCGGCGCCACGGCCTGGCGTGAACTGGACGTCCCGGGGCGGGCACTGACCGGCATCCATCAGGCGATGGAGTATCTGCCGCTGGCCAACCGGGTGTGCGAGGGCGATCTGCGGACCAACCCGATGTCGGCGGCCGGGAAGCATGTCGTGATCGTCGGCGGTGGCGACACCGGCGCGGACTGTCTCGGCACGGCCGTCCGGGAGGGCGCCGCGTCGGTGACCCAGCTGGACATCTACGCCCAGCCGGGCGCGGCGCGCGACGAGGACGCCGAGCCCTGGCCGACGTATCCGAAGATCTACCGGCTGTCGGCGGCGCACGAGGAGGCGGGGACGCTGGGTACGGCTCCGGCGGCGGACGCGGACGCGCGGCTGTTCGCGGCGTCGACGCTGCGGTTCACGGGGGACGCGGAGGGCCGGGTGCGGGGGCTGCACCTGGTCGAGGTGGACGCCGGGCGGCGGCCCCGCCCCGGCACCGGGCGCTCCCTGCCCGCCGATCTGGTGCTGCTCGCCCTCGGTTTCTCGGGGCCGGACCCGGCGGACGGCATCGTCGCGCAGTTGGGCCTGGCGATGGAGCCGCGCGGCACGATCGCCCGGCACCGGGACTTCTCGACGAACGTCCCCGGGGTCTATGCCGCCGGGGACGCGGCGCGCGGGCAGTCGCTGATCGTGTGGGCCATCGCGGAGGGCCGTGCGGTGGCGGCGGCCGTCGACCGGGCGCTGACGGGCGGTGCTTCGGCGCTGCCGGCGCCGATATCGCCGTACGACCGGCCGATGACCGTCTGAGCGGGCACGCCGCCCCACGAGCCATACAGGTGCGTCTCGCGCCGCTACGTACGCCTCCCTACGCCGTCCACGCGGTGGCAGCCAGTGGAGGAGACTCCGGTCGCCGGCAGGGCGTGCACCAGACGCCGATCAGAACCCCGGGATCTGAGAACCCCTCACGGCTTGCGTCCCACCGCCCCATATCCCGGGATGACCCCGTCGTACTCGCCCGCCACCGGCTCGCCCAGCTCCCGTTTCCACTCGTTGACGACCACGACGCCCGGGTCGGCCAGTTCCAGCCCGGTGAAGAAGCGGGCGAACTCGGTGCGCGAGCGGAGCGCGAGGGTGATGCCCGCGGCCTTGAGTTTCGCGGTCGCGGCGACGGACTCCTCCGGGGTGAAGTCGGCGGAGGCGTGGGTCATCATCAGACAGCTGCCGGAGGGGAGTCCGGCGAGGAGCCGGGCGACCAGGTCATGGGCGCCGTCCTCGTCGGGGACGAAGTGCAGCAGGGCGACGAGGCAGAGGGCGACGGGCTGGTCCAGGTCCAGCACCTTCCCGGCGGACGCGAGGATGGTCGCGGGGTCGCGTACGTCGGCCTGGACGTACTCGGTGACGCCCTCCGGTGTGCTGCGCAGCAGTGCGGCGGCGTGGGCGAGGACGATCGGGTCGTTGTCGCAGTAGACGATCCGGGCGTCCGGCGCGATCTCCTGGGCGACCTGGTGCAGGTTGGGTTCGGTCGGGATGCCGGTGCCGATGTCGAGGAACTGCCGTATGCCCTGTCCGGCGAGCCAGCGGGTGGCGCGGTGCATGAAGGCGCGGTTGACCTGGGCCATGACCGGGACCCGGGGGTCGAGGGCCAGCATCTGCCGGCCCATGGCCTCGTCGACCGGGTAGTTGTCCTTGCCGCCGAGGTACCAGTCGTACATGCGTGCCGGGTGGGGCTTGCTGGTGTCGATCTCGATGGCGCCGGTGGGGTCCTGCCCGGTCATAGGCCACTCCCTGAGCGTCGGACGGGTGGTGGGGGGTGAAGGCTTGGTCGGTCAACTTAGCGCGGGAGACGGTCGATTACCTGCGATGCCCGGATACTCAGGTGCTCAGTTACTCAGAAGCTCAGTTACTCAGTGCTTAGGTGCTCAAGGGGGGGTGGCAGGGAGGCAGCAAGGTCGTTCAGCGCAGCAGGAAGTCGGCCTCCCCCGCTTTGGCGCCCTCGATGAAGGCGGTCATCTCGTCGGTGGTGTAGATCAGCGCCGGCCCGTCGGGGTCGGTGGACTGCCGGACCGCGATCCGGCCGTCGGCGAGTTTCATCGCCTCCAGGCAGTTGCCCCCGTTGCCGCCGCTCCACGGCTTGTGCCAGCCTTCGCTGCCCAGTTCACGCGCGGGCATACCGTTGTAGATCCGCGCGGTGCGGGTCAACGGCCTCGGCTGGGACGTGGTGCCATCCATTCACAGCTCCTTGCGGAGATCCCGGAGGATCTCCTTCGTGCGTTGTGCAGGAGCGGCCTGTGCCGCCATGCGGTCCATGACCTCCAGGTAGGTGGCTACCTCGGCGCGCGCGTCCAGGTAGACGGCGCCGGTCAGGTACTCGCTGTAGACCATGTCCGGGAGTTCGGGCATGGCGAATCGGAAGAGGACGAACGGTCCATAGGTGCCCGGGTGGGGGCCGGAGGCGAACGGGATCACCTGGAGCGTCAGATTCGACAGCTCCGTCGCCTCCAGCAGCCGGTCGATCTGCTCGCGCATCACGTCGGAGCTGCCGACGGGGCGGCGCAGTGCCGTCTCGTCCATGACGACCCACAGCCGGGGCGCGTCCTCGCGGGTGAGCAGGTTCTGGCGCTGCATACGCAGGGCGACATGGCGTTCGATGTCGTCGGGCCGGGTCTGGCCGACGGCGCCCGCCTTGAGTACCCCGCGCGCGTATCCCTCGGTCTGGAGCAGGCCGGGGATGAAGTGCGGGTCGTAGCTGCGGATGAGCCGGGCGGCGCCCTCCAGGCTGACGTACATCGAGAACCAGCCGGGCAGGATGTCGTGGAAGCGCTGCCACCAGCCGGGTTTGTTGGCCTCCTCGGCGAGCTGGACGAAGGCGTCGGCCTCGTCGTCCGGGACGCCGTACGCCTTCAGGAGCAACTGGAGGTACGGGATCTTGAGCGAGACCTCGGCCATCTCCATCCGGCGGACCGTGGCGGGTGCGACGCGGAGGATCTTGGCGGCTTCCTCTCGTTTGAGTCCGGCACTCTCGCGCAGGTCGAGCAGGCGTCGGCCGAGGACGACCTGGCCGACCGTCGGCGCGGACCGCGGCTCACTCACGCTCCACCTCCACACAAGAACTCGTTGGACTCAGAGAACTGACTCAGAGAACTGACTCAAAGAACTCAATGAACTCAATGAACACGCGCGGCTCACGGGGCGCGAACCGTTCGGACGACTGGTACGACTGCTGATACCGCTCTCTGGAGCCGACCGCCAGACCGACCGGACCGCCCGACCGGCTGATGGGACCGCCAACCCGCCAGCCCGGCAACCTCACCGCACCGCGGAAGCGACCTCATGCTCACCGACAGGCTTCACGGCGCCCTTCGAAAATACATTCGAAGATCCGAACAGATCTTCGCCTCCGAAGTGACGCCGCTCCACATGCCCGTGCGAGCAGTGTGCCACGCCCGTGCAGAGAGTCATACGGCACTCTGCAATTTTCAGAGTGACACTTGCCAAGTGTTCACGGCGGGGAGATAGTGGCAAGCGTGATTCCGTCCCCGCCCTTAGGAGCAGACGCCGCCGCAGGCCCCCTCGGCCTCGACGGCGCCGCTACGCCGGCCGGTCCCGCCGAGACCTCCGCCGAGCGCCGGTTCCGCTTCGAACTGGCCGCGCATCCGGGCTCCCCCGCACAGGCCAGAAGGCTGACGCGGGCCCGACTGACCGGCTGGTCGGTGTGCGAGGACACGTGCGACACGGCGGCCCTCGTGGTCTCCGAACTGGTCACCAACGCGATCGTGCACACCGCGAGCGACATCGTCGTCTGCGAGCTGCACGACGGTGACGACCTGGTCCGCATAGCGGTGCGTGACGAAGGTTTCGCTCCGGGTGAGCCCCAGCCGTCGCCGCAGCGGCCGGATGAGGAGCACGGGAGGGGATTGCTCCTCATAGACGCCCTGTGCCGGGCCTGGGGTGCTCAGGAGCACGGCCCCGGGCTGCTGGTCTGGGCGGAGCTGCCGCGGCAGGCCGACGCCGCCGCGGACGTCGCTCCGCAGGGCGACCTCGGCTGGGGCGCCCGCCCGAAGCCCGGCGGCCCCCTGAAGGGCGGCTCGGGTGACGACGACGAGGCCGAGGCGCTGCACGGCCCGGTCATGATGCCGCGCGAGCGGGACGGGGAGAGGGGAAGGCCGTGAGAACCGCGTCCTGCGGCGGGCAGGTGCTGAACCTGGACACACTGGTCCGTCTGGGGCGCGAGGCGCAGACCCCGGGCCCGGCGGTGCCGGGCGGCACCCGCAAGCTGTCGGTGCCGGACGGCATGACCGCGCCGATGGGCTGCGACGCGGTGGCGGTGCCCGCCGACTTCGGTCCGCTGGTCATACCCCGGCTGCCGCGCGTGGGGTGCGTCTACGCCGACGCGGCGCACTGGTGGTGGCTGGTCCCGTCCGACTCGGACTACGCCCTGGACTGGCCGGCTCCGGCCCAGTACACGGCGGGTGCGCTGGTCGCGGACGTACCGCGGCTGATCCACCGCCCCGACGGCACGCTGCCGTACACGCCGCCGATCCCGCTGTATCTGGCCCTGTGCCGGCTGACGGGGACGACACCGAGCTGGTCACGGCCGGTCAGCGCGTAGGGCTCCGCCGGGACCGAGGACAACCCTGAGCCTGAGCCCTGATCCCCTCAGTCCTCATACTCGTCGTACTCGTCGTGATACCGGCTGTGCCCGCTCCTCACGAGCGGCCCGAACGCGGCGGCCCGCCCCCGCGGCTCCTCCCACTCCTCCTGCCGACCGAGCACGGTCAGGTCGAGAAAGCTGGTGGCCGGGCCGAGCCCGTCGAGCCCGCGGTCGTACGTCGAGTAGGTGTGGAAGACCCGGTCCCGGTCGCGCAGGAAGCAGCTGAGTCCCGGCTCCTCGAACAGCTCGCCGCCCCGGTCCCGCGTCACATCGAAGTCGAAGTTGAAGTCGCTGTCGTAGGACGAGTACCAGGGCACCGTCCAGCCCATCCGCGCCTTGAACGGCAGCAGCCGGGTGTACGGCGCCCGGGACACGGCCACGAACGACGTCCTGCGGGCGTGCAGATGTGCCTGGTGGCCGACCTGGTCGAGGAAGTACGAGCAGTTGGGGCAGCCGTTCTCCCACTCCGGGGCGAACATGAAGTGGTGGACGACGAGTTGGCTGCGGCCCTCGAAGAGGTCCAGCAGGGTGGCCTTGCCGTCGCCGCCCTCGAACACGTACTCCTTGTCGATCTCGACCATGGGCAGCCCGCGCCGCGCCGCGTTGAGCGCGTCCCGCGCGCGGGTCGCCGCCTTCTCCTCGGCGAGCAGTGCGTGCCGCGCCTTGCGCCACTCTTCGCGCGACACGACATCCGGAAGCGACATGGGTCCTCCTGCTACGACAGTCCCGTTGGGGTGCTGACTGACGCACTCACCGGAACTCATCGCGGACGCCAGAACTTTTTTCCGCCGCCTCCTCCACCCCGTACCGCTGGATACGCCGGCCGTGTCCCCGCTCGACCAGCGCGGGCAGCCGCTCCCCCAACTCCCGCACCACACCCGGCACATCGATGGTGGTCAGCTCCCGGTCCCGCATGAGGACCCGCCCGTCCACGATCGTCGTCCGTACGTCACCGGAGCGGACGCTGTGCACCAGCGTGGCGGCGAGATCGTGCACGGGCTGGGTGTGCGGTCCGGTGAGATCGACGAGGATGAGATCCGCCCGACGCCCCGGCTCGATCCGCCCGACGACATCCCCCAGCCCCACCGCGTCGGCGCTCTGCACGGTCGCGTGGTGCAACGCCTGACGCGCGGTCAGCCAGCGGGGATCACCGGTCGTGGACTTCTGGATCAGCGCGGTGAGGGTCATGGCCTCCCAGAGGTCGAGGGAGTTGTTGGAGGCGGCCCCGTCGGTGGCGAGTCCGACCGGCACACCGATCTCGCGCAGGGCACGGACGGGCGTGGTGGTGGGCCAGGCGAACCGCAGATAGCCGCGCGGGGCGGTGGCGACGGCGACCCGCCCACCGGCCCGCCGCAGCACCTCGATGTCCCGGTCGAGGATGCCGGTCCCATGGGCGATGAGCAGTTCCATGCCCGTGTCCAGCAGCCCGGCCCGTTCGAGCACCTCCACGGGGGTGACTCCGTGACGTTCGAGGCTGGCCTCGGTCTGGGCGCGGTTCTCGGCGGCGTGCAGATGCACGGGAAGTCCGTGCGCGCGGGCGAGTGCGGCGGTGGCGGCGAGATCGGCGTCGGTGACGGTATAGGGGGCGTGCGGAGCGAGAGCGGTGGTGATACGACCGTCCGCGCGCCCCCGGTTCCGCAGCGCGAACTCCAGTGACCGTTCCCGCCCTTCCGTGCCCTGGGACGAGAAGTACGCCTGCCCGAGGAGCGCCCGCATCCCGCACTCCTCGACCACGGCGGCGACCTCGTCCATGTGGAAGTAGTGGTCGGCGAAACAGGTGACCCCGCCCCGGATCATCTCGGCACAGGCGAGCCGCGCGCCGAGCGCCACGTCCCGCGCCGTGAGGTTGGCCTCGACCGGCCACACCACCCCGTCGAACCACTCCTCGACCGGCAGATCCTCGGCGATCCCGCGCAGGGCGACCATCGGCGCGTGCGTATGACAGTTGATCAGCCCCGGCAGCAGAACCTGCCCCCGCCCGTCGATCACCTCCACCGCGTCGAACCGCCCCACGTCCCCCGCCCCGACGACGGCCTCGACAACCCCGCCCCGCACCACGACGGCCACGTCCTGCCGGAACCCGACCTCCTCATGGGGGCCGTGGACCAGCACGGTGCAGGGGGTGATCAGCAGATCGACGCTCTGGCTCATCCGGCCAACGTACGGGCTGCGGTACGCGGGGGTGGGTGATGCCGCCGAAGGTCAGACACACCCGCTCCCCTACGACGGGTCGCCCGTCCCCTCGGCGCCCCTCGTCTCCACGAGCCGACGAGCCCTGGAGATCGCCCCCGCGAGGCCGCCCTCCGCGTCGGAAGCACCAGGGCCGTCGTCCGCGCCGGGACCGCTGCTGGCGGCCAGCGCCCCGATGCTCCCGTCCACCCCCCGCGACCCCGCCCGCTCCAGCACCCGCTTCTCATGGGTCACCCACTCCTCCCGGGCGGTCAGTGCCGCGTGCGCCGCAGGGCGGCGAGATGGTCGGCGGTCCGGGCGAGGAACGTCTCATCGTCGGACGGATCAGTGACGAGCGTCACAGGAACGCAGCGCCCCCGCCGTCCCCGCCCGCCCTGCCATGCCCACCACGCCCGCCGCGCCCACCGTCGCCCTCACCGAACAACCCCGCCGCCGCCCCCGCCGACCGCAGCGCCTCCCGCAGCGCCTCCCGCAGCATCTCCGGCGTGAGCCGCCCCGTGAAGGTGTTCCGCTGGCTGACATGAAAACAGCCGAGCAGCTCGAGACCGTCAACCCCGCCGTCAATCCCATCGCGACCGTCAACCCCGCCGCCAGTTCCATCGGGACCGTCAAGCCCGCCGTCAACCCCATCGAGACCGTCAAGCCCGCCGTCAATCCCATTGGCACCGTCAAGCCCGCCATCAAGACCATCAAGACGGCCATCAAGACCGCCGTCAACACCGTCAAGTCCACCATCCCGACCGTCAAGACCCTCCAGCCGGACCCGCGCCCCATGCGCGAACACCGGCCGCGGCCTGGGCACCGCCCAACCCGCCGCCGCCAACGCGGACAACGTCGCCTGCCAGCCGAACGCGCCGAGCACCAGCACCGCCCGCAAGGCGGGCCTGAGCAGCCGCAGTTCACGGACCAGCCAGGGACGGCAGGTGTCCCGTTCGGCGGGGGTGGGCCGGTTGTCGGGCGGGGCGCAGTGGACGGGCGCGGTGATGCGGACGCCGTACAGCTCCAGGCCGTCGTCGGCGGCGACGGACGTCGGCTGCGAGGCCAGTCCCACGTCGTACAGCGCCTGGTACAGCACGTCTCCGGAGCGGTCGCCGGTGAACATCCGGCCGGTGCGGTTGCCGCCGTGCGCCGCGGGCGCGAGTCCGACGATCAGCAGGGGCGCGTCCACCGACCCGAATCCGGGCACCGGGCGGCCCCAGTACGTCCAGTCGGCGTACGCGGCCCGCTTGACCTCCGCGACCTCCTCCCGCCAGGCGACGAGCCGCGGACAGGCACGGCAACCGGCGACGCGGTGATCCAGGTCGGTGAGCGAGACGGCGAGACGAGCGGAGTCCGCCGGGTACCCGGGGTCCCCGGGGCACGCGCGATTCCCCTGCCCCCGAGCCCCATCACCGTCGCCCATGACATCACCGTACGACGCCCGCCCCAGCGCCCCGCCACCTCAATTCCGGCGCCGCCAGCCCACCACCACCGTCACCCACTCCTTTACCGGCGCCGCCACCCCACCACCACCATCCGCCGCCCCATTACCGGCGTCCCACCCACCACCACCGTCCCCCGCCTCACCACCCCCGCCCCCACCCCGCCCTCACGTCCACACCGCCCCCGCCGCCACGAACCCGCAGATCAGCACGAACAGAATCGCCAGCAGCGGCGCCACGAACCGCAGATACCGGTTGTAGCCGACCTTCGCCAGGGCCACCCCGCCGATGGTGACCGCGGTGGTCGGCACCCACAGGTTCATCCAGCCGCTCGCCGACTGCCACGCGGTGACGACGATCGCGCGGGAGACGCCCGCGAAGTCGGCGAGCGGGGCGAGGATCGGCATGGCGAGGGTCGCGTGCCCGGACGTGGAGGGGATCAGGAACGCCAGCGGCAGATTCACCACGAACACCAGGATCGCGAAGACCCCGGACGACGTGTCCGCGACCACGCCCTCGATGGCGTGCAGCACGGTGTCGGTGATCTCCGCGTTGTTCATGATCACGGTGACCCCGCGGGCCAGCACGATCACCAGCGCCGGTGAGATGAAGTCCGCGGCGCCCCGCACGATCGTCGCGCTGAGCTTCTGCTCCCCCATCCGCGCCACCAGCCCCACCAGCACCGCCGCGCACAGGAACAGCGCGGCCAGCTCGGGGAAGGACCAGCCCAGTTCGAACCCGTACGGCGTGGCGTCCGCGTCCCCGGTGAGCGCGCTGGACCAGGGCACCACCGAGAAGATCATGAAGGCGAAGACCAGCACCATCACCGCCAGCACGGCCTTGTGCAGCCCGGTCAGCTCCGGCACGTCGTCGGTGGGCCGCTGGTCCCGGTCGCCGGGCAGGAACCCGGTGAGCGAACGCGCCGGGTCACGCTGTACCCGGCGCGCGTACCGGATGACGTACGCCATGGTCACCGCCGTCAGCACCACCCACATCACGAAGCGCAGCACGATCCCGTCGCCGAGCGAGATGTCCGCGGCGGAGGAGGCGACCCCGGTCGCGAAGGGGTTGACGGTCGAGCAGAGCACGCCGATCCCGGCGCCCAGGATGATCGTGCCGACGGCGACCATCCGGTCGTAGCCGAGTGCCAGCATCAGCGGCACGACCAGTCCGTAGAAGCCGAGGGTCTCCTCGGCGAAGCCCTCGACCGTGCCGAGCACCGAGAAGACCAGCATGATCCCGGCGATCAGCAGCGCCCCGCGGTCCCGCAGCCGGTGGGCGAGCCGGGCGATCCCCCGGTCGAGGGCCCCGGTCGCGAAGACGACCGTGATGAACGCCCCGATCGCCAGCACGAACAGGAACACCCCCGCCGCCCCGTACAGCTCACCGGCGAGGTCCGGTCCGACCTTCCCGGTGCTCTGGTCCTGGATGCCGTACAGACCGTTGACCGGGGAGAGGAAGAGATCGTTGAGCCGGTCGACGAAGCTCAGGCCCGAGTCGACCCGGTGGTACGTGCCCTGGATGGGCGCGCCGGACGGGTCCCGGTCGTAGCGGCCGGACGGGATGAGGAAGGCGAGCAGCCAGACCGCGATGGTGACGATGACCAGGACGGTCAGCGCGCTGGGGAAGGTGAACTTCCGCCGCGGCGGCTCCTCGGTACCGCTCCCGGAATCGCTCCCGGTCCCCTGCCCCGTCCCGCCCTCGGCGAGCGTCACCCGGCCTTCCCCGGCCGACCGCCCCCGTTCCCGCCGTCGAAGCCGGCCGCGTAGCGCTCCACGAACCCGCACATCGCCACGACCGTGTTCCGCAGCTCCGAGAAGAGCACCCGCTCGTTCGGGGCATGTAGATTGCACCGCCCGTCCTGCGCCCCGAACAGCAGCACCTCGGCCTCGGGCGCGGCCTGCGACAACCCGTTGACCAGCGGAATCGACCCGCCCGTCGCCACGTACGACGTCTCGCTCCCCCATGCCTCGGCGAGCGCCTCCCGCGCGGCCCGGTACGCGGGCCCGTCCGTCCGCGCCTCGTACCCGGGCCCGGTGTCCCCGGCGGTCACCGTCAGCGGCACCCCGAACGGCCGCAGCGGCCGTAGATGCTCCAGCAGCAGTTCCTGCGCCTCACGCGGGTCCTGCCGCGGATGGAACCGCAGATTCACCTTGGCCCGCGCGTACGGGACGACGGCGGAGGCGGCGTGTTCGACGCCCGGCGCGTCCAGCCCGATCACGGTGATCGC
The DNA here is from genome assembly GCF_040652095.1 of Streptomyces sp. NPDC048290. Taxonomy (NCBI): domain Bacteria; kingdom Bacillati; phylum Actinomycetota; class Actinomycetes; order Kitasatosporales; family Streptomycetaceae; genus Streptomyces; species Streptomyces sp. NPDC048290. The sequence goes on along the minus strand of NZ_JBEZLM010000008.1, from coordinate 322,509 downwards.
CGGTCCGCTCCAGAGCCGCTCGCCCAGACTCCCGCTCCCCATGAGCGGTACGTCGTCGTCCACGACGCCCGCCAGCTCCCGGAACTCCTCCTCGGTGTATCCGGCTCCGGCCCAGTTCTCCCGCCGCAGCCCCTCCACCGCCACGTCCCCGTGCACATCGTGCAGCGTGGCCAGCGCCTTCAGCAGGGCCAGCAACGCGTCCGGCGCCGCGCCCCCGAACTCCCCGCTGTGCCGGGGCTCCGCGAGTGTCCGCACCTCCACGACCACCTCGCAGGCCCCGCGCAGCCCGGTCGTCAGCGTCGGCGTGCCCGGCCGGAGATTGCCGAGGTCGGCGACCACCATCGCATCGCACGCGAACCGCCCCGGATCGGTCGGCGGATACCCGTCGAACGCGCTGCCGTACTCCTCCTGCCCCTCGAACACGATCTTCACCCCGACCGGCGGCCGACCGCCGAACGCCCGCAGCATCCCGAGATGCGCGATGACGTTCGCCTTGTCGTCCGCGATCCCGCGCGCCCGCAGCCCGCCCTCCACCGGGGTCGGTTCGAACGGCGGTGACCGCCACAGCGACTCGTCGCCCGGCGGCTGCACGTCGTAGTGCGAGTAGAGCAGCACGGTCGGCGCGTCCGGATGCGGCGGCGGGATCTCCGCGTAGATCACCGGCGCGGTGTCGGGCAGTTCGATCCGCTCCACCCGGGCCACTCCGACGTCCCGCAACAGCTCGACCAGCAGATCGTGGGCCCGCTCCACCGGTTCGGTCGGGAACCCCGGGAACGCCACGGAGGGAATCGCCGCCAGCCGCTCCAGATCGGCGGTCAGTCCGTCCATCAGCCCGTCGACCTTGGCCACCACGTCCACGCCGGCTCTCCCTACTCGCGTTCGCACGGTCCCCCGTGCAACACCCTCGGCCGCCCGCCCGGCCCCCGCATCCGGGGTGGTCCGGCGGAGTGTCCACGGCCCTGGGGGTCCCGCCCCGGAAAAGGGCTCCGATCCCGTGCCGGTCCCCCGTTAAGGTCGAGTACATGACCCCTCGGAACCGCCGCCCCCGCCCCTCGACCGGCGACCTGATCGAAACGATCGACGGGTACGACCCCTATGGCGGCGAGACCGAGCGCGGTACTGAGACGGGGGCCGAGGCAGGGGCTGGGACCGAGCCCGGCACGGAGGCAGGTGCCGAGGCAGGTGCCGAGGCTGAGGCTGAGCCCAGGACTGAGGCAGGGGCCGGGAACCGGGACGCGAGCCCCACCGGCACCACCGGCACCACTGACCCCACCGGCTCGACCGACCCCACTGACCTCACTGACCCCACCGGCACCACCGAACCCCCCGACCCCGACCCCGACCTCACCGCTGCCGCCATCGCCGCCGCCGAAGCCGCCCGCCCCGCACCCGGCGAAACCGTCCGCATCGACAGCTGGATCTGGGCCGTCCGTCTGATCAAGACCCGCTCACTCGGTTCCTCCGCCTGCAAGGGCGGCCACATCAGGGTCAACGGCGAACGCGTCAAGCCCGCCCACGCCGTCCGGATCGGCGACGAGGTCCGGCTGCGCCACGAGGGCCGGGAGCGGATCGTCGTCGTCAAGCGGCTGATCCGCAAGCGCGTCGGCGCCCCGGTCGCCGTCCAGTGCTACGTCGACAACAGCCCGCCGCCCCCGCCCCGCGACGCCGTCGCCCCCGCCGGTCTCCGTGACCGCGGCACCGGCCGCCCCACCAAGCGCGACCGCCGCGAACTGGAACGGCTGCGCGCGCTGCGCGACCAGGGCACCAACTTCGGCGACCCGAACCGTCACCGGGACCGGTGACCGAGGCGGTCAGCCGACGCGGGCGGGAACCGGACCCCGACCCCGCACCAGACTCCCCCGACGCACCCAGGCGATCAGGGCCAGCGGCACGATGAGGATGAGCGGCGTCGCGGCGTTCTCCCCGTGGAACTCGGTGAGCTGGACGACGAACGCCCCCACCATGAGCGCGCTCAGTCCGAGCGCCGCCGCGGCCTGGAGCACCGGCACCACCAGCCCTATCGCCCCGGCCAGCTCCAGCACGCCGATGGCGTACATCCCGGCGCTGCCCCAGCCCATCTGCTCGAAGGTCTCCACCGCCGCCGAGTGCCCGATCAGCTTGGGCAGCGCGCTGCCGATCGCGAAGAACAGCGCGAGCAGGATCTGGAGCGCCCGCAGCGCCGTCCGGGCAGCGGTACGGCCCGAGGCGGCGGAGGCCACGGAGGCGGTGGAACCGGTGGACTTGGACATCTGTCTCTCCCCTGTGCAACGTGAAGCGATCCGTTCTTGCGTCACACAGGTAGACCCCGCCCGCACCCCGAACTCATCGGTGCCACCCCGGTCATCTCACGTCTCACCACCGCATCCAGCCATGCCCCGTGTACCAGTGTCCGCCCGCCCGCAGATGGTCCCCGACGGCCCGTTCCAGCGAGGTGCGCCGGGGCAGGTCCGCGGGGGACAGCCGAGGGTCGCCGAAGACGAACTGCACGGGGTGCACATCGGAGGGCTCGGTGTCCTCCGGGCCCAGGGTGAAACGTTCCTGGAAGCGGATGATGTTGGAGCCGGCCGGAAGGTACTCCCGCAGTTGCCGGTCGAGCAGCCAGGAGTGGCAGAGCGCGCCGACATACCGCTCCTCCGGATAGTGCCGGGCGAAGAAGGCACGGGCTCGGGCGAGGGAACGGTCGCAGCCGGCCGGGGAGAGCGGCCCGCTGAAGTCGGGGATGTGGATGCTGAGGTACAGCGCACCGGGCGTGGCCTCGATCCCGGCGTCGTTCAGTGCCCGCGCGGTGACGTCGAGCAGCCGCGCCCGCTCGAACTGGAGCCGTCCGAGCTGGTACAGCTCGCCGCAGAAGTGGTGCCGGACCCATTGGGGGGCGTGCAGCCCGGTGTGTCCGTACCGGCGCCGGTGGACGGCGAGGTTGCGTCCCAGGTCGGCGAGGGTGCGCCGGGAGACGTCGTCGGGGACGCCACGGGACCGGTGGTAGGCGCGGGTGTGCGGCAGCGCGGCGATGAACGCGTACACCGCGAAGAGGCCGCCCAGTTCCGGCGGCGCCTCCTGGACCCGGGGCAGGAATCCGCCGCCCGCGCCGGGCTCGGGCTGGTCGCCGCCGACGAGTCCCATGCCCCGCACGATCTCCTCGACGGCCTCCTCCAGCAGCCGCATGGCCGCGGCGTCCTGGGTGAGGGTGCGGTGCCGGGCGATCAGTTCGCTGATGTCCTCGTGGGGTACGCCGAGGTCGAGCAGTGTCTCGGGAAGGTCGTCAGCGTCCGGCAGCATGCGCGGACCCCCCGCCGAAGAGTACGTTGCAAGCAGGAGCGGTGATCCTGATGCCGATGCGTACGGGCAATGAGCCACGGACGGCGCGCAGCGCGCTGCGGGCCCGTTTCTGGCTGAGTGTGTGGGGGATGTTCTGGGCCATCTTCGGGACGGCCGTGTTCATTCTGACCGGGCATCCCGGCTGGGCCGCGGCGTGCGCCGTACTGTGGCTGGTGGTCACTGTCGACATGACCATGATCCTCCACCACATCCACCAGGGCCCGCACTACCAGCCCGGCCCGGACATCCCCCCGTACGAGCCACCGAGGCACCACGGCAGGTGACCGCCCCTCTCGCCCGCCCACGAGACGTGCCCGACACGTCACACACGGCAACGGCGCTGGGCAGCCGCAGTCGCAGTCGCCGCTACGCGTCGAACCGCGCGGCCTTCAGGTACTCCGGGTTCGGGTCCAGCGCCGCGGCCAGCCGGAAGTGACGTATGGCCTGGTCGGGACGCCCCTGACGCTCAAAGGTACGGGCGAGGGCGAAGTGCGCGTAGGCGTTGTCCGGCTCGCGCTCCAGGACGACCGTGAACTCCAGTTCGGCGGGGCGCAGTTGCGCGGCGGCGAAGAAGGCCCGCGCGCGCAGCAGCCGGGCGGCGGTGTTCTCGGGGTGTGCGGCGATGACCCGGTCCAGCAGCTTCACCGCACCCCGGGGGTCCCGCGCGGTGAGCAGCTGCTCGGCGGCGCGGAAGTCGATGACATACGTCTCCGGGGTACGTCCGGTCGATCCGCTGGTCTCGGGCACGGCTGAATCCTTCCCTCGTCGGGGGAGTTCAACGCCCGCCCGGGGCGTCGCTATTCCGCCATGGCTCCCGGGACGGGCCGCGCTCTGCGCTCCAGCTCCGCCCAGACCTCCTGGACCCGGACGCGCAGCCGGTCCAGCGGCACATCGTTGTCGATCACGATGTCGGCGATCCGGAGCCGCTGTTCACGGTCGGTCTGGGCCGCCATCCGGGCGCGGGCGTCGTCCTCGGTCATCCCGCGCAGCCGCACCAGCCGGTCGAGCTGGGTGGCCGGGGCCACGTCGACGACGACGATCACGTCGTACAGCGGGGCCAGTCCGTTCTCGGTGAGGAGGGGGACGTCATGGACGACGACGGCGTCCCCGGCGGCGGCCGATTCCAGCTCTCTGGAGCGGGCGCCGACGAGCGGGTGCACGATCGCGTTCAGCACGGCCAGCCGGGCGGGGTCGGTGAAGACGAGGGAGCCGAGGCGGGGCCGGTCCAGGCTGCCGTCGGCGGCGAGGACGTCCGGACCGAACGCCTCGACCACCGCCGCGAGTCCGGGTGTGCCCGGCGCCACGACCTCGCGTGCGATACGGTCCGCGTCGATCAGTACGGCACCGCACTCCACGAGCAGCCGCGACACCTCGCTCTTGCCGGCGCCGATGCCGCCGGTCAGACCAACTTTCAGCATGTCTCGCAGCTTAGGCCCTGCCACTGACAGCGCGTCCGGCGCCGGGACGGGACCGCTGGCTCTCCCCCGCTCAGCTGTCCCCCTCCCGCTCCGCCAGGAACCGTTCGAACTCCAGCCCGATCTCGTCGGCGGACGGGATCTCCACCGGCTCGGCGAGCATATTGCCCCGGGTCTCGGCGCCCGCGACGGCGTCGTACTGGTGCTCAAGTCCCTGGACGAGCGCGGTCAGTTCCTCGTCGCCCTCCTGGATCTGCCGGTCGATCTCGGTCTGGGTGCGGTGGGCCTCGGTGCGCAGGGCGTGGGCGATACCGGGCAGGACCAGTCCGGTGGCGCCAGTGATGGCCTCCAGCGCGGTGAGCGCCGCGTCGGGGTACGGGGAGCGCGCGATGTAGTGCGGTACGTGCGCGGCGACCCCGAGGACGTCATGGCCGGCCTCCATCAGCCGGTACTCCAGCAGTGCTTCGGCGCTGCCGGGGACCTGGGCCTCCTCGAAGGGGCTGGGCTGGCCGGGGACCAGGTCGGCGCGGTTGCCGTGCGGGGTCAGACCGACGGGGCGGGTGTGCGGGACGCCCATGGGGATGCCGTGGAAGTTGACCGACAGGCGTACGCCGAGCCGTTCCACGACCTGGCGGACGGCCGCGGCGAAGAGTTCCCATTCGACGTCCGGTTCGGGTCCGGACAGCAGCAGGAAGGGCGCACCGGTGGCGTCCTGGACGATCCGGACCTCGATGGCGGGCACTTCGTAGCCCGTCCAGCGGTCTCGGCGGAACGTCAGCAGGGGCCTGCGGGCGCGGTAGTCCACCAGCCGGTCGTGATCGAAGCGGGCCACGACCTGGTGCGGCAGCGAGTCGAGGACCCGGTCGACGATCTGGTCGCCGGTCTCGCCCGCGTCGATGTATCCGTCGAAGTGGTAGAGCATGACAAGGCCGGCCGACTCCTGGGCGAGCGCCATGTCGACGACGGCCAGGCCCTTCGGCTCCCACGTGTACAAACCCTGCGGATCAAGCACGGTGACCGCTCCTCCTCGTGTTCCTCTGCCACAACGTGATGCGGAGCACGGGCATTCCCGCCAGCATCCCGCTCCTCTTGACGCCCCGTCACCCCGCCCTTACGGTGCCGAAGACCAGCCGTTCACATCCCCACCCACAGTTCATGCATATGAACTCGCAACTGATCACCCGACCGACAGGAAGGTCCCTCATGCGCATCCGTACGCCGCTCACCTCCCTGCTCGCCCTCGCCCTCACGACCGGCGGCCTGCTGGCCACGGCCGTCCCCGCTGTCACCGCCGCCCCCGCCGGGACGGCCGCCGTCCTCGACGTCTCGACGGCCGCCCAGCTCAAGTCGGCCCTGACAGCGGCCCGTCCGGGCGACACGATCCGCCTCGCGGACGGCACCTACACCGGCAACTTCAAGGCCACCACCGCGGCCACCGCGAGTGCCCGGATCACCCTCACCGGTTCCGCGCGGGCCGTCCTGACCGCGGGCGGCGGCTACGGCCTCCATCTGAACGGCGCCTCCTACTGGACGGTCAGCGGGCTGACCGTCACGGGCGGACAGAAAGGCATCATGATCGACACCGCGACCGGCGTCGTCGTGGACGGTGTGACGGTCCACGGCCTGGACATGGAGGGCGTCCACTTCCGCAAGTCGAGCACGGACGGCCTGATCAAGAACTCACGGATCTACGACACCGGCAACGACGGCCGGGGCATGGGCGAGGGCGTCTACGTCGGCACGGCGAACACCCTCTCCGACAAGAGCGACCGCGTCCAGATCCGCAACAACACCATCGGCCCGGACGTCGGCGGCGAGGGCATCGACATCAAGGAGGGCACCACGGGCGCGCAGATCGTCGGGAACACCTTCGACGGCCGCGGTCTGACCGGCGCCAACTACGACGACTCCTGGGTGGATGTGAAGGGCAACAACGTCCTGGTCGACGGCAACACCGGCAAGAACACCACCAACGACGGCTTCCAGACGCACACCCAGCAGTCCGGGTGGGGCTGCGGCACGGTCTTCAGGAACAACCGCTCGACCCTGACCGGCGCCACCGGCTCGACCCAGCTCGCCATCAACGTCACCAACAGCAGCGCGAGCTGCAAGACCACGGTCCACAGCTCCAACACGGTCACCGGCGGCAGGGGCCTGACCAACGTCACCGTGACGCCGTAGCGGGGCCACCGAGGGGCGGTGCGCGGACCCCCCACGGCCGCACCGCACAGCGAAGGGCCCGTACCCCTCGGGGTACGGGCCCTTCGTTCAGCTAACTCTCAGCGGAGCGGTCAGCTCTGCCCACCGGCCAGCTTCTCGCGCAGCGCGGCCAGCGCCTCGTCCGAGGCCAGCGCACCGGAGTTGTCCGGGCCCTCGGAGGAGTACGAACCGCCACCGGACGCGGCCGGAGCCGCACCCGCCGCGTCGCCGCCCTCGGCCGCAGCGGCCTCGTCGGCCTCGCGGGACTTGATGACCTGCTGCTGGTGCTGCTCGAAGCGGGTCTGCGCCTCGGCGTACTGGCGCTCCCACTCCTCGCGCTGCTTCTCGTACCCCTCGAGCCAGTCGTTGGTCTCGGGGTCGAAGCCCTCGGGGTAGATGTAGTTGCCCTGGTCGTCGTAGGACGCGGCCATGCCGTACAGGGTCGGGTCGAACTCGACCGACGCCGGGTCGGCACCGAAGGACTCGTTGGCCTGCTTGAGGGACAGCGAGATCCGGCGACGCTCCAGGTCGATGTCGATGACCTTGACGAAGATCTCGTCGTTGACCTGGACGACCTGCTCCGGGATCTCCACGTGGCGCTCGGCCAGCTCGGAGATGTGGACCAGACCCTCGATGCCCTCGTCCACGCGGACGAACGCACCGAACGGAACCAGCTTCGTGACCTTGCCGGGCACGACCTGGCCGATCTGGTGGGTACGGGCGAACTGCTGCCACGGGTCTTCCTGGGTCGCCTTCAGCGACAGGGAGACACGCTCGCGGTCCATGTCGACGTCGAGGACCTCGACCGTGACCTCCTGGCCGACCTCGACGACCTCGGAGGGGTGGTCGATGTGCTTCCAGGACAGCTCGGAGACGTGGACCAGACCGTCGACGCCACCCAGGTCCACGAAGGCACCGAAGTTGACGATCGAGGACACGACGCCCGACCGCACCTGGCCCTTCTGGAGGGTGGTGAGGAAGGTCTGACGGACCTCGGACTGGGTCTGCTCCAGCCAGGCACGGCGGGACAGGACCACGTTGTTGCGGTTCTTGTCCAGCTCGATGATCTTGGCTTCCAGCTCCTTGCCGACGTACGGCTGGAGGTCGCGGACACGGCGCATCTCGACGAGGGAGGCCGGCAGGAAGCCGCGGAGGCCGATGTCGAGGATGAGACCACCCTTGACGACCTCGATGACGGTACCGGTGACGATGCCGTCCTCTTCCTTGATCTTCTCGATGGTCCCCCAGGCACGCTCGTACTGGGCGCGCTTCTTCGAGAGGATCAGGCGGCCTTCCTTGTCCTCCTTCTGGAGGACGAGGGCCTCGATCTCGTCACCGACGGCGACGACCTCGTTGGGGTCGACGTCGTGCTTGATCGAGAGCTCGCGGCTCGGGATGACACCTTCGGTCTTGTAACCGATGTCGAGCAGGACCTCGTCCCGGTCGACCTTCACGATGACGCCGTCGACGATGTCGCCGTCGTTGAAGTACTTGATCGTCTCGTCGATCGCGGCGAGGAAGGCTTCCTCGTTACCGATGTCGTTGACCGCTACCTGCGGGGTGGTGGCGGTGGTCTCGGTGCTGCTCGTCATGTGGGAAAGGGCTCCGGTACGGACATTGAAGTCGTAGGCACTGCTCACGCCGGGAGCCTGTTTCGCTCTGAAGAAGCCGGACAGCTTAGGAAGCGCCACCCGAAACAACCGGTGGCGCCTCGACAACCGAGGGGACATACAACAGATGCGAGCGCAGCCTGCTACGTCTGAGGAGCGCAGGCCCGCAGCGCAACTTGTAGCATACGGGGGCAGCCGGGCAGGGTCAATGCGCGAAGGCGCACACCCGGGGCGGATCGCCGCATACCCGGCACAAGAACCGTCCCAGGAGGCCACGTGGGCCCGAGGGGACCTCTTCCGTGTCGCCGCCCGAGGCCGGCTGGAGCGAAGAGTACGACGAGGGAGCCCATCATCCAAGAGCACGTATCGCCCCCGCCGCCATCGCCCTCCGAGGAGCCGGAGGCCACCCGCCGCGACGCCGGGGCGACGGAGAGTTCCCGCGCCAACCGGAGCTGGTGGGACCGCAACGCGGACGACTACCAGAACGAGCACGGCGCGTTCCTCGGGGACGACCGCTTCGTCTGGAGCCCCGAGGGCCTGGACGAGGTGGAGGCCGAGCTGCTGGGCCCGGCCGGGGAGCTGAGGGGCAAGGACGTCCTGGAGATCGGCGCGGGCGCCGCCCAGTGCTCGCGCTGGCTGGCCGCGCAGGGGGCCCGTCCGGTGGCCCTGGACCTGTCCCACCGCCAGCTCCAGCACGCGCTGCGGATCGGGGCGCCCTTCCCGCTGGTGGAGGCCGACGCGGGCGCGCTGCCGTTCGCGGACGGCTCCTTCGACCTGGCGTGCTCGGCGTACGGGGCGCTGCCGTTCATCGCCGATCCGGTGCGGGTGCTGACCGAGGTGCGGCGGGTGCTGCGGCCGGGCGGGCGGTTCGTGTTCTCGGTGACCCATCCGATCCGCTGGGCGTTCCCGGACGAGCCGGGCCCGGAGGGGCTGCGCGTGGCGTCGTCGTACTTCGACCGGACGCCGTACGTGGAGCAGGACGGGACGGGCCGCGCGGTGTACGTGGAGCATCACCGGACGCTGGGCGACCGGGTGCGGGACATCGTGGCGGCGGGGCTGCGGCTGGTGGACGTGTGCGAGCCGCAGTGGCCGTCGTGGAACACCTCGGAGTGGGGCGGCTGGTCGCCGCTGCGCGGGAACCTGATCCCGGGCACGGCGATCTTCGTGTGCGTACGGGACTGAGCGGGTGATCCGGCGGGAGGCGCTGGACGCGCTGCCGGTCCGCGCGGTGCTGCCCACGCTGACCGGGGCCATGGAGGGGCCGGGGGCGGCGGTGCTGGTGGCGCCGCCGGGGACCGGGAAGACGACCCTGGTGCCGCTGGCGCTCGCCGGACTGCTGGACGGGGACGCGTCCGCGCGGCGGGTGGTCGTGGCCGAGCCGCGCAGGATCGCGGCCCGCGCGGCGGCGCGCCGGATGGCGTGGCTGCTGGGCGAGCGGGTCGGCGGCCGGGTCGGCTACACCGTGCGCGGTGAGCGGGTGGTGGGGTCGGACCCACGGGTGGAGGTCGTGACGACGGGGGTGCTGCTCCAGCGGCTCCAGCGGGACCCTGAGCTGCCCGGCGTCGACGTGGTGGTGCTGGACGAGTGCCATGAGCGGCATCTGGACGCCGACACGGCCGCCGCGTTCCTGTGGGACGTGCGGCAGGCGCTGCGGCCGGAGCTGCGGCTGGTGGCGGCGTCGGCGACGACGGACGCGGAGGGCTGGGCGCGGCTGCTGGGCGACGCGCCGGTGGTGGCCGCCGAAGGCGTGTCCCATGCGGTGGAGACGGTGTGGGCGCCTCCCGCGCGCGGGGTGCGGCCTCCGCACGGGATGCGGGTCGATCCGGCGCTGCTGGCGCATGTGGCGGCGGTGGTGCGGCGGGCGCTGGGCGAGCGGTCCGGGGACGTGCTGTGTTTCCTGCCGGGGGTCGGGGAGATCTCCCGGGTGGCGGGGCTGCTGGGGGACCTCGGTCCGGTGGAGGTGCTCCAGGTGCACGGGCGGGCTCCGGCGGCGGTGCAGGACGCGGTGCTGGCGCCGGGCCGGGGGCGGCGGGTGGTGCTGGCCACGTCGGTCGCGGAGTCGTCGCTGACGGTGCCCGGGGTGCGGGTGGTGGTGGACGCGGGGCTGGCGCGGGAGCCGCGGGTGGATCACGCCCGGGGGCTGAGCGCGCTGACGACGGTACGGGCCTCGCAGGCGTCCGGGCGGCAGCGGGCGGGCCGGGCCGGGCGGGAGGCGCCGGGTGTGGTGTACCGGTGCTGGGCGGAGGCCGAGGACGGGCGTCTCCCGCGTTTCCCGGCGCCGGAGATCAAGGTGGCCGATCTGACGGCGTTCGCCCTCCAGGCGGCCTGCTGGGGCGATCCGGACGCCGCCGGGCTGGCGCTGCTGGACCGGCCGCCCGCGGGGGCGATGGCGGCGGCCCGGGAGGTGCTGGCCGGGATCGGCGCGGTGGACCCGGCCGGCCGGGCGACCGCGCGGGGCGTACGGCTGTCGCGGCTCGGGGTGCATCCGCGGCTGGGGCGGGCGCTGCTGGACGCCGTACCGCTGGTCGGGGTCGACCGGGCGGTGGAGGCGGTGGCCGCGCTGACCGACGATCCGGCGGCGACGCGGGCGCTGCGGGCCGCCGTCCCGTCCGGACCGGCCGCTCCCGATCCCGTGTTCGACGGGCTGGATCTGCGCGGGGACGCCCAGGGGCTGGTCGCCGCGCTCGCCCATCCCGAGCGGGTCGCCCGCGCGGACGGCGGTTCCTTCCTGATGGTGTCCGGTACGCGGGCCGATCTCGCGGACGGGTCGGGGCTGCGGGGCGCGCGATGGATCGCGGTCGCCGTCGCGGACCGTCCCCTGGGGCGGGGGCACGCGCGCGTACGGCTCGGTTTCGAGGTGGACGAGGCGGTGGCGCGGGGCGCGGCCGGGGCGTGGCGCACTACGGGCGAGGAGGTCCGCTGGGCCGACGGAGACGTGGTGGCGCGCCGGGTGGAGCGGCTGGGCGCGATCGAGCTGGCGGTACGGCCGCTCGAGGCGCCCGATCCGGGGCTGGTGCGGGAGGCGCTGCTGGAGGGGTTGCGGCGGGAGGGGTTCGGGCTGCTGCGGTGGGGGCCGGACGCGCGGGTGCTGCGCCAGCGGCTGGCGTTCCTGCGGTGGCGGCTCGGGGAGCCCTGGCCCGATGTGGCGGACGAGGCCCTGCACGCGCGGGTCGCGGAGTGGCTGGAGCCGGAGCTGGGCCGGGCGCGGCGGCGGGCGGACCTGGCGCGGATCGACGCCGGACAGGGGCTCGTACGGCTGCTGCCGTGGGCGTCGGGGGACGCGGTGCGGCTGGACGAGCTGGCGCCGGAGCGGATCACCGTGCCGAGCGGGTCGCGGGTGCGGGTCGACTACGCGGAGCCGGAGCGGCCGGTGCTCGCGGTGAAGCTCCAGGAGATGTTCGGGCTCCAGGAGTCGCCGTCCGTGGCGGGGCTGCCGGTGGTGGTGCATCTGCTGTCCCCGGCGGGGCGTCCGGTGGCCGTGACGGCGGACCTGGCGTCGTTCTGGCGGGACGGCTACCAGGGGGTGCGGGCGGAGCTGCGTGGGCGCTATCCGAAGCATCCGTGGCCCGAGGACCCGGCGGGGGCCGAGCCGACCCGGCACACCAACGCCCGGCTCAGACGGTGACCGGCTCGGGTTCGGCGGGCCGGGCGGGGGCGGGGTCGCCGGGGCGGCGACTGCGGGCCTCCAGCCAGAGGGCGAGGGCGGCCAGCAGGACGCCGAGGGCGAGGAAGCCCCAGGGCAGGTACGCGGTGAGCAGCAGGACCAGGGTGCGGTTGGACGTGACCAGGTCGACGGTGTCCTCGATGTAGTCCTCGCGCATCTTGACGTGCCCGGAGAACGCGGTGACCTTGTCCCGGCCGCCCAGGAGGGTGCCGCCGCGCAGTTCCTCCTTGTGGATCTCCTCGCCGTAGACGGGGGCTCCGGTGAGGGGTTCGACCCAGAACTTGCGGACCGTGGTGTACCAGCGGGTGGTGCCGGTGGTGGCGACGGTCTCGGGGGTGACGCCCTCGACGGGCATCTCCTTGGGGAAGGGCACCTCGGTCCAGGGGATGGTCTGCTCGAAGTAGTAGACCTCGACGCCGCGGAAGTCCTGGGTGCCCTTGTAGTGGATGGGGGCGGTGACGCGGGCCTGGGCGTCGAAGTACGCGTAGTCGCGCTTCTCGGTGAGGAAGGGCCATTTGAACTCGATGCCGTCGCGGCGGACCGGGTCGCCGTCGACCATCTCGCCGGTGGCGTGCACGGGTTCCTGGGTGTGGGCGTCGAAGATGTACCGCTCGGGGATCTTGGAGACCATCTCTCCGTCGGGACCCTGGACATAGGAGAGGCTGTCCCAGACGACGACGTCCCGGCCGGCGGTCCTCTCGATCTTCTCGGACTCCTCCACGTTGCCCTTGAGGGTCTGCACGATGGTGACCTTCGGGACCGTACGGGCCTGCATGGTGCCGTAGTCGAGGAGGGTGGCGTCCTTCGCCTCCAGGACCATCGTCTGGTACTGGCCGGGCGGGATCTTGGCCAGGCGGGGGAAGGCGTACCAGCGTGTCAGGGGCGCGAGGGCCGCGAAGAACACGGCGAGGGCGAGGAGGATCAGACCTGCCGTGCGGCGCATCTCGGGCTCCCTCTGGGGTGGGTACGGGGGGCGGGGGCAGGGGGCGGCTCAAGGGGTTCCGTCGGGGTTCGGTCGGGCGTGTCGGTCCGGGTCAGGGGTGGCTGGGGACCGTGGTGAGCAGGGGCTCGGGGGATGTCTCACTGGCCGGGGAGCCGAGTGCGGTGAGGGCGAGGATCAGGGCGAACGCGAGGGCGAGACCGGTCGCGGCGGCGATCAGGGCACGCATACGGACCTCCCGGCGTCGGCGGAACTGATACCCCGTCAGGTCGGGCACCGTAGCAACGCGCGCGTGAGAGGGGAACATGTACGACGGCGGCCGTACGGCGGGCCTATGTCGGCCGTACGCGGGGGGGGCACATGGCGAGGGCGCCCGTCCGCGCGGTGGCGGAGGGGCACCCTGGGTGCCGCGGGCCGGGCCGGGTCAGGCGGACGGCGAGGCGCCGGGGGAAGTGCTCGGGGAGGCGCTCTGCGAGGCCGAGGGGATCGGCGTCGGCGTGGGGATGAGCTTCGGGGTGACCGTCAGCTCCAGGGTGAGCGTGGCGCCTCCGGTGGTGGTGACCCGCAGGAGGTAGGTGCCCTCGGTGTCGTCGGCGTAGAGCCTGGGCAGCTTCAGCTGTCCGTCGGCGTCCGTGGTCAGACCGGTCAGGGTACGGACCGGCTCGCCCTCGGCGTCCTTGAAGTAGGGGCCCTTGTCGTTGACGGTCGGGTCGTCGGCGGACGTGATGAGCGTCGCCGTGGCGGCGACACCGTCGGCCGCGGCGCCCCGGTAGGTCGCCTCGAACGTGAACTCGTCGGCGAACTCGCCGCCCGCCACACAGGTCAGGGCGGGCTCGCCGACCGTGGTGAGGGCGTCGGCGGCGCGGTCGGTCACGGTGGCCTTGTGGTCCAGGGCGGCCAGGGTGCGGCCGACGAGGGTGGCGCGGACGGTGAAGCCGCCGGTCCGCTCGCCCGCCTGGAGGGTCGGGGCGACCGCCCTGCCGGTGCTGTCCGTGAGGGCCACGGCGACCTTCTCGCCGCCGCTGAAGACGGCGTCGGTGTCACCGAGGATGGTGAAGCGGACCCGGACCTTCTCGACGCCCTTGCCGTCCTTGTCCTCGGCGCGGGCGGTCGGCTTGGCCGGGAACGCGTCGCCCGCCATCGCCGTGAGCGCGGGCGTGCCCGCGTTCTCCAGGTGGTGGACCTTGTCCGTCTGGGTGGGCGGGGTGGTGGTGGGCGGTGGGGTGGTCGGCGGCGTCGGCCTGACGGGCGGGGTCGGCTTCGCGGGCGGGGTGGGCCGGGGCGGCGGGGTCGGCGAGCCGGTGGCGGGCGGCGGGGTGGCGGCCGGGCGGTCGTCGTCGCTGCGGTCGGCCGGGAGGGTGCCGGTGCCGTCCGGGACCTCGTGGGTGCCCTTGCGGTAGTACTCCAGCCACGACAGCACCGTGTTGTAGTACTCGGTGGAGTTGTTGTAGCTGAGGATCGCGCTCTTCAGGTCCGTCGGCGTGGACAGGTCCCAGTCGAAGCGGCACAGGTAGTGACCGGCGGCGAGGGCGGCGTCGTAGATGTTGTTGGGGTCCTCGACCCCGTCGCCGTTGCCGTCGCGGCCCGCCCACGCCCAGGTGGACGGGATGAACTGCATGGGGCCGACAGCCTGGTCGTACTCGGCGTTGCCGTCGAACTCGCCGTTGTCGGTGTCCCGGATGAGGGCGAAGCCGTTGCCGTCGAGCTGCGGGCCCAGGATCGGGGTGATCGTGGTCCCGTCGGCGTCCACATTGCCGCCGCGGGCCTGCCCGGACTCCACCTTGCCGATGGCGGCCAGGAGTTCCCAGGGGAGGTTGCAGTTCGGCTTGGCGGTGCCGAGTGCGGCGGCGGCCTGCTGGTAGGCGTCCAGGACGGTCGCGGGTATCCCCGCCTCGGCGGCGCCCTGGGCGACCGCGGTACCGCCGGTCGCGGCGGTCGGCGCGGGCGTCGGCGTGGTCAGCGGCGGCAGGTCCGTGTAGTACGGCGAGTTGCCGGTCGCGCTGTCGGCCGAGGCCGCGTCGGGTACGGGGAGGGAGTCGGCGGTGCTCTGTCTGCCCTGATCACCGGAGGTGACCCCGGGAGCCTGGGACGCGGACAATGCCGCGACCGCCGCCGCGGCCACGGCGGTGGTCGCCGCTCCCTTGCGCAGCCGACTGCCGAAATGCGCCGCCATGTACGGAACCCCTCCCCTGGACGCCCGAGCGCCCGCCCTTCTGCCCTCGATGCCCTAAGTCGCCCTGATCGCCCGTGCCGTCCCCGTACGACGCGAACGTCTGGATCGTGCCGCGCGGGGCGTCGTGCCCCGCGTCAACCCACGTGACCCTACGACAACTTCCTTTGCGCGGGCACCCGCTCCCGCCCGGTTTTCACCACTTGGCCATACACCGTTGGCCGCTTGTGGTCGCGCCGGTCCCCCGCCGCTGTGGGCGCGGAGCCCAGCGTTCCATGGGCGTCGCGGATACTGAAGACCGCGCCCGGTCAGTGCCGGTGGCGTCGGGGGGCGTCGGGTGGTGCTCCGGAACGTCGGGGGACGCCGGGGGGCGTACCGCGCGGGCCGGTCCTCCGGGACGCCCGGGGGGCCGCACCGCGCGGGGGCGAACCGGGGCCGCCCGGTGCACGTCTGTGACGACGGAACCGTTCTCAGAGAATCCTTTCGCCGACGCCTGGAGTCCGTCTTGCCGTTCACGCTGAGCCATGCGGCGGCCGTGCTGCCCGCGATCCGCACCGACGGGACCGGACGCGGCCGGCTGGTCCCCGCCGTGCTCGTCGCGGGCACCTTCGCGCCCGACATGACCTACTACGCGGGGAGTGTGCTGCCCGGGGCGATGGCGTTCGGCGAGGTGACCCACTCCTTCCCGGGCGTCCTCACCGTCGACGTGGTGGTGGCCTGGGCCCTGGTGGGGCTGTGGCTGGTGGTGCGCGAACCGCTGGTGGCCCTGCTGCCGCCCGCCGGGCAGCACCGGGTGGCCGCGCTGCTGCGCTGCGGGGCGCCCCGCGCGCGGGTCCGGCCCTCGACGGCGCTGTGGTGGTACGTGTCGGCGGTGCTGGGCTCGCTGACGCATGTGGTGTGGGACGCGTTCACCCACCTCGACCGCTGGGGTATGCGGGTCTTCCCGGTGCTGGGCGAGGAGATCGCGGGGTCGCCGCTGTACTGGTATCTCCAGTACGGGGGGTCGGCGGTCGCGGCGGTCGTCATCGCGGTGTTCCTGGGGCGGGCGCTGCGGAGGGTTCCGGGGGCGGGGGTTGGGGGGAACGCGGTTCCGGGGGTGGGGGTCGCGGGGAGCGGGGTTCCGGGGGTGGGGGTCACGAGGAGCGGGGTTCCAGGGGCGGGGGCTGCGGGGAACGGGGTTCCAGGGGCGGGGGCTGCGGGGAGCGAGGTTCCACGGGCGGGGGCTGCGGGGAGCGGGATTCCAAGGGAGCGCGCTGCGGGGAACGGGGTTCCAGGGGCGGGGGCTGCGGGGAGCTGGGTTCCGGCCGGGGTGCCGGTGTTGTCGGGGCGTGACCGGGTGCTGGCCTGGCTGGTGATCGCCGGGATCGCGGCGCTGGCCGCCGTCGAGCGGGCCGTCAGCTGGTGGCAGCGGTGGAGCGCGGTCGCCGAGCCGTGGGAGCTGATCCCGACCCTCTGCTTCGGCGGCGGCGCCGGGTTGCTGGTCGGGGTGGTCTGGTACGCGGTGACGGTCCGGGTACGGCGGTACGCGCGGCTCGGCGGGGACAAGCGGGAGGCGGCGCGGGCGCGGGCGGTGCGGTGACCTGGGGCGCGGCCGGGGGCTCGCTGTTCAGCGGGGCCGGGGTGGGCGGGGCGCGGGCGCGGTCAGGGCCGGGGCGGTGAACACGGTCAGGGTGGGGGTTCTGCGGGTGCGGGGCAGCAACGTGAGGAGCAGGGCCGCATAGCCGCGGGTCAGCTCGCCCCACAGCCGCCAGACCGGTGGGTCGGCGCCGGGGCGGGCCGGGACCGGCTTCCTCGACGGCGTGCACCGGCGCCGGAGGTCCCTCGCCCGGTGGCGCAGGGCCCTTGCGGGGCCGAGGACGAGGCGGGCGGTGCTCGCGTCGGCCGCGACGACCGGCACCTGCGGGAGCGGCGCACCGGGCGCCGGCCGGCGGTGGAGCCTGCGTATACCCATGGCGGCATCCTGACGGGCGCGGCGGCCGGGGGCGTTTCCTCGGGGGCCAAGGGGGTGACGGGGCGGGCTGGAAGGGCCCTTTGCCGTGGGAGGGTGGATCGGTGCCGGGCGCACTGCGGAGGGCGGACCCAGGCCGGGCGCGCCGCAGGAAGGCGGACCCTGGCCGGGCGCGCCAGCGAACCCGCCGCCGACACCGGGCGGCGGCGCCGCCCCCTCGACGCACCGCCCCCCTCGACGCCCCGCGGCCCTCCGCGCACCCGACCCGTCGCCCCCCGAGGCGCCGCGCCCGCGCTCAGTGGGCCGCCGACTCCCAGTTCGCGCCGACGCCCACCGAGACATCCAGCGGGGCTCTCAGATGGACGGCGTCGGCCATCTCGCGGCGGACGATGTCCTCCGTCGCGGCGCGTTCGCCCGGGGCGATCTCCAGGACGATTTCGTCATGGACCTGGAGCAGCATCCGGGAGGTGAGACCGGCCTCGCGCAGGGCCTTGTCCACCTTCAGCATCGCGATCTTCACGATGTCGGCGGCCGTGCCCTGGATGGGCGCGTTGAGAGCCATCCGCTCGGCGGCCTCGCGGCGCTGCCGGTTGTCGCTGTTGAGGT
Organism: Streptomyces sp. NPDC048290; assembly: GCF_040652095.1. Taxonomy (NCBI): domain Bacteria; kingdom Bacillati; phylum Actinomycetota; class Actinomycetes; order Kitasatosporales; family Streptomycetaceae; genus Streptomyces; species Streptomyces sp. NPDC048290. Next base: position 304,642 of record NZ_JBEZLM010000008.1, on the reverse strand, counting down.
CGGGGAGGTAGCGGCGGCGGCCGAAGAGGGTCGCCGTGTAGCCGGTCGCGCGGGCCTCGTCGACCGCGCGGCGCAGATAGTCCCGTACGCCGCCGAACCGCTCGAAGTAGGCGTCCATCAGCGCGCGGGCCTCCCCGGCGTCGATGTTCAGCTGCTGGGAGAGGCCGAACGCGGACAGTCCGTACGCCAGGCCGTAGGACATGGCCTTGATCTTGCGGCGCATCTCGGCGTCGACGGCGGTGGGCTCGACGCCGAAGACCTGGGAGGCGGCGGTGGTGTGCAGGTCCTCACCGGAGGTGAACGCCCGGATCAGGCCCTCGTCCTCGGAGAGATGGGCCATCACGCGCAGCTCGATCTGGCTGTAGTCGGCCGTCATCAGCGACTCGAAGCCGTCGCCGACGACGAAGCCGCGGCGGATGGCCCGGCCCTCGTCGGTACGGACCGGGATGTTCTGGAGGTTCGGGTCGACGGAGGAGAGACGGCCGGTGGCGGCGACCGTCTGGTTGAACGTGGTGTGGATCCGGCCGTCGGCGGCGACGGTCTTGATCAGGCCCTCGACGGTGACCCGCAGCTTGGCCTGCTCACGGTGGCGGAGCATGATGACGGGCAGGTCGTTGTCCGTCTGGGTGGCGAGCCAGGCGAGCGCGTCGGCGTCCGTGGTGTAGCCGGTCTTGGTCTTCTTCGTCTTCGGCAGGGCCAGCTCACCGAAGAGGACCTCCTGGAGCTGCTTGGGCGAACCGAGGTTGAACTCGTGCCCCGCCGCCGCATGTGCCTCCTTCACGGCCTGCTGGACGGCCCCGGCGAACATCTGCTCCATGTGCTCCAGATGCGCGCGGTCGGCCGCGATGCCGTGCCGCTCCATCCGGGCCAGCAGCACGGACGTCGGCAGCTCCACCTCGCGCAGCAGATCCCCGGCGCCGACCTCGGCGAGACGGCCCTCGAACGCGTCCCCCAGATCGAGGACCGCGCGGGCCTGCACCATGAGCACCTCGGCCTCGGCGCCCTCGTCGGCGCCGAAGGCGAGCTGTCCGTCGGCCGCGGCGGCGGGAGCCAGCTCGCGGTGCAGATACTCCAGGGACAGCGCGTCCAGGTCGAACGAGCGGCGGCCCGGCTTGACCAGGTAGGCGGCGAGCGCGGTGTCCATGGCGACACCGGCGACGCTCCAGCCGTGCTCGGCGAAGACCCGCATGGCGCCCTTGGCGTTGTGGAACACCTTGGGACGGTCCGCGTCGGCCAGCCACGCCGTCCACGCCTGCTCGTCCGTCTCGTCCAACTGGGCCGGGTCGAACCAGCCCGCCGGTCCGCCCGCCGTGGCCAGGGCGACCTCGGCGACCGAGCCGGTGCCCAGCGCCCAGGTGTCGACCGTGGCCACACCGAGGGGCTCGGTGGCGTGCTCGGCCAGCCAGGGGGCCAGCTCGCCGGTGCCCAGCACCGCGCCGTCCAGCTCCACGCCGCCCTCGACGATCGGCGTGACCTCGGCCTCCTCCGCGCCCGGGTCGACCGCGAACAGCCGCTCCCGCAGGGACGGGTTGCGGATCTCCAGGGTGTCCAGCACCAGGGCGACGGCCTTGCGGTCGTACGGCTCGCGGGCCAGGTCGGGCACCGCGCGGTCCAGCTCCACGGCGCGCTCCAGCTCCGTGAGGCGCCGGTTGAGCTTCACGGACTCCAGGTGGTCGCGCAGGTTCTGCCCGGCCTTGCCCTTGACCTCGTCGACCCGGTCCACCAGCTCGGCGAAGGAACCGAACTGGTTGATCCACTTGGCGGCGGTCTTCTCACCGACGCCCGGGATGCCGGGCAGATTGTCGGAGGGGTCCCCGCGCAGCGCGGCGAAGTCGGGGTACTGGGCGGGCGTCAAGCCGTACTTCTCGACAACCTTCTCCGGGGTGAAGCGGGTCAGCTCGGACACGCCCTTCGTCGGATACAGCACCGTGGTGTGCTCGCTGACCAACTGGAAGGAGTCGCGGTCACCGGTGACGATCAGGACGTCGAAGCCCTCGGCCTCGGCCTGGGTGGCGAGCGTGGCGATCACGTCGTCCGCCTCGAAGCCGTCGACCGCGAACCGGGGCGCCCGCATGGCGTCGAGCAGCTCACCGATCAGCTCGACCTGGCCCTTGAACTCGTCCGGGGTCTTGGAGCGGTTCGCCTTGTAGTCGCTGAACTCCTGGGAGCGCCACGTCTTGCGGGACACGTCGAAGGCCACCGCGAAGTGCGTGGGCTCCTCGTCACGCAATGTGTTCGCGAGCATCGACGCGAAGCCGTAGATCGCGTTCGTCGGCTGGCCCGTGGCGGTGGTGAAATTCTCCGCGGGCAGCGCGAAGAACGCGCGGTAGGCCAGCGAGTGCCCGTCCATGAGCATCAGCCGCGGACGGCTCCCGCCGGGGGTGGTCTCGGTCTTCTTCGATGCTTTTTCTGCCACGCCCCCGATCCTGCCACGCCCCACTGACAGTCCGGGCCCCACCGCCCGGCGCGCGTCCCTTCCCGGACGGAGACCCGTGCCGCCCGTCCGTGGGGGCGGGCGGGAAGCGTGCCATCCGGTCCCGTTCCCGACCCGCATCCGCGCGGCGCCTTCCCCGCCGCCGACCGGGACCGGGACCGGGAACAGGGCCAGGATCAATGCCGCCCGTCCCCCGTCGTCCCCGGCGGAAGGCGTGCCGTATGTTCCCCGTCCGCGACCGGCGTCCGCGCGGACCCATTCCCGTATCCGGGGCAAGACCCTTGGCGCCCCGCTCCCCATCCTCGACCGGCTTCCGCGCGGACGGTTTCCCGTCCGGGTCGGGACCCTTGGCGCCCCCTCCCCGTCCGCGACCGGCGTCCGCACGGACCGTCCCCCATCCCAGGCGAGACCCTTGGCGCCCCCCTCCCCGCCCCGTCCCCGACCGGCTCCGCGCGAACCGTCCCCCACCCCAGGCGAGACCCATGGCGCCCCGCTCCCCGTCCCCGTCCGCGACCGGCGTCCGGCGTCCGGCGTCCGGCGTCCGGCGTCCGGCGTCCGGCGTCCGCACGGACCGTCCCCCATCCCAGGCGAGACCCATGCCGCCCCGCTCCCCGCCACCAACCTCCGCCCGCCCCACCCGGCGCCGTCCCCCACCCCCCATCGCCCGCCCCACCCATCGCCCACCCCCGTCGATACCCGCACCCCCATCCCCTCCCGCCTCCCCCACCCCAGCCGACACCCGCACCCCCACCCCACCCCACCCCCGGCAGGGAACCCGTGCCGCCCGACCCCCGGCGCTGTCAGTGCCGCGTGGGAGGATCGAGGGCATACCCGGTCCACCGAATCCACGCCGTGCGGACGCCGCCGTGCGCCCGCAGTCGTAAGGAGGCCCCCCGATGGCGACGAAGCCGCCGAAGGCCGACCCCGTGCAGGACGCGCCGCAGGTCGACGGGCCGCAGCACGCGGCGGCCGGTCTGCCCGCGATCGGGCACACCCTGCGGATCGCCCAACAGCAGATGGGCGTGCGGCGCACAGCGCTGACGCTGCTGCGGGTCAACCAGAAGGACGGCTTCGACTGTCCGGGCTGCGCCTGGCCCGAGCCGGACCACCGGCACGCGGCGGAGTTCTGTGAGAACGGGGCGAAGGCGGTCGCCGAGGAGGCCACCCTGCGCCGGGTCACCCCGGAGTTCTTCGCCGCGCACCCGGTGTCCGACCTCGCCCGCCGCAGCGGCTACTGGCTCGGCCAGCAGGGCCGTCTCACCCACCCCATGTATCTGCCGGAGGACGGCACGCACTACGAGCCGGTGTCCTGGGACCGCGCCTTCGCCATCGTCGCCGAGGAACTGACCGCGCTCGGCTCCCCCGACGAGGCCCTCTTCTACACCTCGGGCCGCACCAGCAACGAGGCCGCGTTCCTCTACCAGCTCTTCGCCCGCGAGTACGGCACGAACAATCTGCCGGACTGCTCCAACATGTGCCACGAATCGTCCGGTTCCGCGCTGACCGAGACCCTCGGCGTCGGCAAGGGCAGCGTCCTGCTGGACGACCTGTACCAGGCGGACCTGATCATCGTCTCCGGGCAGAACCCGGGCACCAACCATCCGCGGATGCTGTCCGCGCTGGAGAAGGCCAAAGCGGGCGGCGCGCAGATCATCAGCGTCAATCCGCTGCCCGAGGCGGGCCTGGAGCGGTTCAAGAACCCGCAGACCCCCAAGGGCCTCACCGCGGGCGCCGCGCTCACCGATCTGTTCCTCCAGATCCGCATCGGCGGCGACCAGGCCCTCTTCCGCCTCCTGAACCGGCTCCTCCTGGAGGCCGACGCCGACACCGGGGACGTGGTCGATCACGCGTTCGTCCGCGAGCACACCCACGGATACGAGGAGTTCGCGGCGGCGGCCCGCGCGGCCGACTGGGACGAGACGCTCACCGCGACCGGCCTGTCCCGCGCGGACATCGACCGGGCCCTGGAGATGGTCCTCGCCTCGCGGCGCACCATCGTGTGCTGGGCCATGGGCCTGACCCAGCACAAACACGCGGTGCCCACCATCCGCGAGGTCGTCAACTTCCTGCTGCTGCGCGGCAACATCGGCCGGCCGGGCGCGGGCGTGTGCCCGGTCCGCGGCCACTCCAACGTGCAGGGCGACCGCACGATGGGCATCTTCGAACGCCCCGCGCCCGCCTTCCTGGACGCCCTGGAGCGGGAGTTCGGCTTCGCCCCGCCCCGCGCGCACGGCCTCGACGTCGTCCGGGCCATCCGCGCGATGCGGGACGGCGAGGCCAAGGTGTTCTTCGCGATGGGCGGCAACTTCGTCTCCGCCTCCCCCGACACCGAGGTCACCGAGGCCGCCATGCGCCGGGCCCGGCTGACCGTCCATGTCTCGACCAAGCTGAACCGCAGCCACGCGGTCACCGGCGCGCGGGCGCTGATCCTGCCCACCCTCGGCCGCACCGAACGCGATCTCCAGGGCGGCGGCGAGCAGTTCGTGACCGTGGAGGACTCCATGGGCATGGTGCACGCCTCCCGCGGCAGGCTGGAGCCCGCGAGCCGCCATCTGCTGTCCGAACCGGCCATCGTGAGCCGCCTCGCCCGCCGCGTCCTCGGCTCCGCCTCCCGCACACCGTGGGAGGAGTTCGAGAAGGACTACGCCACGATCCGCGACCGCATCGCCCGTGTCGTGCCCGGCTTCGAGGACTTCAACGCCCGGCTGGAGCGCCACCCCGGCGGCTTCGCCCTGCCGCACGCCCCACGCGACGAACGGCGCTTCCCGACCGCCACCGGCAAGGCGAACTTCACGGCGGCACCCGTGGAGTACCCGGAGCTGCCCGAGGGACGGCTGCTGCTCCAGACGCTCCGCTCGCACGACCAGTACAACACCACGATCTACGGCCTGGACGACCGCTACCGCGGCATCCGGCACGGCCGCCGGGTGGTGCTCGTCAACCCGGAGGACGGCCGACGGCTCGGGGTCGCCGACGGGACGTACGTCGATCTGGTCGGCGAGTGGAAGGACGGTGTCGAGCGGCGGGCGCCCGGCTTCCGCGTCGTCCACTACCCGACGGCACCGGGCTGCGCCGCCGCCTACTACCCGGAGACCAATGTGCTGGTCCCGCTGGACGCCACCGCCGACACCAGCAACACCCCGGCCAGCAAGTCCGTGGTGGTCCGTCTGGAACAATCGGCAACCGACTGAGCGTTTGCTCAGTGGGCCCGCGGCGGAACGCGGGCGCTGGACCGCATCGACGAACGGAGTCGGGCCCCATGGGCGAGCAGCATCACGTGAAGTTCCCGCAGGACGTCATCGACGAGTACGCGGCGCTCGGAGTCGACCTGCCCGCGTTGTTCTCCGCGGGACACCTCGGGCAGCGCATGGGCGTCCAGATCGTGGAGGCGTCGGTGGACCGGGTGGTCGGCACCATGCCGGTCGAGGGCAACACCCAGCCGTACGGACTGCTGCACGGCGGGGCGTCCGCGGTGCTCGCCGAGACCCTCGGCTCGGTCGGCGCGATGCTGCACGGCGGCAGCCGCAAGATCGCCGTCGGCGTCGACCTGAACTGCACCCACCACCGGGGCGCCCGCTCCGGCCTGGTGACCGGCGTCGCCACCCCCGTCCACCGGGGCCGCTCGACAGCGACGTACGAGATCGTGATCACGGACGAGCAGGACCGCCGGGTCTGCTCGGCCCGGCTCACCTGTCTGCTGCGCGACGTGAACCCCAGCGACGAGGAGCGCGCCCACACCGGCAGCTGACCCCGGCCCCCGGGCCGACACTTCGCACCATGTCCTCGCCCCAGCCGATCCCGCCCCGGGGCCGCACCCCTTCGCAGCCCCGGAACACCCCGAGCCCGCAGCCCCGTTGCCCCCACGCACCCCGCCCCTTAGCTTCGGTGCATGGCGACGGGGCGGGACCGGACGACGACGACGGCGCACCACCGCACGGCGCCGCGACGGACGCGCCTACCGACGGCCCCCTCACACCCGCGCACTCCCCCACGCCTCCTCACCTCCCTCGCACTCCTGCCGACCCTGCTCCCCCTGCTGGCCCTCCTCACCGCCTGCGCCGCACCCGCCGCACCCGCCGCTCCCCCCGCCTCGACCACCCCCGAGGCACCCCCCACCCCGCCCGCCGCCCTCTGCGCCCGCCTCGTCACCCACTGGGCCCGGGAGGTCCTCGACACCGGCACCTACGGCGACTACCAGTCGATGGGGCTGTCCAACGGCCAGTACGCCCTCCTCCAGGACGTGGTGGACGCGGCCCGTCCGGTGCTGAAGCGGGACGGCCGGGCCGCCGCCGAGCAGCTGATCGACCGGGAGGCCGGGACGCGCTGCGCCGCCCGGTACCGCGACGGCACCCCGACCGCGGAGCCCTGGACATGACCGGCACGGGCCCGGTCGAACCCGGCGACGGCACCTACGCCTGGGAGCCACCGCCCGACACCGGACCCCGCACCTCCGCCCCGCCCGACACCCCCGCACCCACACCGGCCCCCCGCCAGCCGCCCCGCCACCTCCCCCGCCGCCCGCGCCGCCCCCTCCTCGCCGCCCTCTGCGCCCTCGCCCTCCTCACCGCCGCCGGCCTCCTCCACCTCACCCGCCCCGACGACCCCCCGACCCCCGCGCCCACACCCGCACCGCCCCCACACCCACCCCCCACGGACCCGCCCTACCCCTCCCAGGTCACCGACCTCGCCTACCTCACCCCCGAGCCCCCCGAGGCACCTGAGACCCCCGGGCCCCCCGAGCCACCGGACGCACCGGACGCACCGGACGCACCGGAGCCACCCGAGACCCCCCAAACCCCCCACACCTTCCGCTTCTCCATCGTCGTCACCGTGCGTACCGGCCCCGACGTGACCGTGACCGCGTTGGATCAGCCGTATCCGGGCCTTTCCGTCACCACGAATCCCCGGACCCCTTTCCGCACAAGCCCCGGAATGCCACGCAAGATCACGATTACCTTCAAGGCAACCGATTGCGGAAAAGTGCCACGGAACGTCGGACTCCCTTTCCTGGACGTAACTCTACGTAATACGCGCGCAATGGAAGCACACAGTTTCATCCTCGGTGAGCGCTATGCGCAGGACCTCTCGGACGGCCTCCAAGTAGCCTGCGGCAACGGATCAGCGACATCACCAAATGACTAGAACACTCCTGATAGCAGCCGCCTGGTCCTGCAAGTCTCACCATGCGGACGGGGCGAATCGGCCGGAATTCCGCGCTTCCGCCCGGCCAGTACCGCTCTGCATTACGTCGTGTCATAACAAGAGAGTCACAGCATTGGTCAGACTCTCCTCCACGTTCCCCACACACGCTTAGAGTCACCGCCAGTCACCGCGCCATCGGGATTCGACGCCATTCGGCGTCCGCTTGGGACCCAGCGCTCGACTCGGCTTCTTCCACCGGGAAGATCCGCGCCAGGGGAAAGGACTGACCGTGCGTCAACGTTCGCTCATCGCCATAACCGCCGCACTGGCGGCGGGAGCGCTCACCCTCACCGCCTGCGGCTCGCGCGACGAGGGTGGCAGCAGCTCGGACTCGGGCGGCACGACCGTCGTCATCGGCGTCGACGCCCCGCTGACCGGCGACCTGTCCGCCCTGGGTCTGGGCATCAAGAACTCCGTCGACCTCGCCATCAAGACGGCCAACAAGGACAAATACGTCGAAGGCGTCACCTTCAAGATCGAAGCCCTCGACGACCAGGCACAGCCCTCCTCCGGCCAGCAGAACGCCACCAAGCTCGTCGCCAACAAGGACGTCCTCGGCGTCGTCGGCCCCCTGAACTCCTCCGTCGCCGAATCCATGCAGAAGGTCTTCGACGACGCCGGACTGGTCGAGGTCTCCCCCGCCAACACCAACCCCGCCCTCACCCAGGGCACCGACTGGCAGACCACCAAGGCGCGCCCCTACAAGTCGTACTTCCGGACCGCGACCACGGACGCCATCCAGGGCCCGTTCGCCGCCCAGTACCTCTTCAACGAAGGCGGCAAGAAGAAGGTCTTCGTCATCGACGACAAGAAGACCTACGGCGCCGGACTCGCCGCCACCTTCGCCGCCGAATTCGAGAAGCTCGGCGGCGAGATCGCCGGCACCGAGCACATCGACCCCGAGACCAAGGACTTCTCCGCGGTCGCCACCAAGGTCAAGACCTCCGGCGCCGACGTCGTCTACTACGGCGGCGAATACCCCCAGGCCGGCCCCCTCAGCAAGCAGATCAAGGCCGCAGGCGCCAAGATCCCCCTCATCGGCGGCGACGGCATCTACAGCGCCGACTTCATCAAGCTCGCCGGAGCCGGCGGCGCCGGAGACTTCGCCACCTCCGTCGGCGCCCCCGTCGAAGAACTCCCCTCCGCCAAGGACTTCGTCGCCAACTACAAGGCCGAAGGCTACAAGGAGGCCTACGAGGCCTACGGCGGCTACTCCTACGACTCCGCCTGGGCAATCATCGAAGCCGTCAAGAAGGTCGTCGAAGACAACGACGGCAGCCTCCCCGACGACGCCCGCGCCAAGGTCACCGCCGCCATGCAGAACGTCACCTTCGACGGCGTGACCGGCAAGGTCTCCTTCGACGAATACGGCGACGCCACCAACAAGCAGCTCACCGTCTACTCCGTCAAGGACGGCGACTGGGCCGCCGTCAAGTCGGGCACCTACGAGGGCTAACCCAACCCCACACTCCACCACGAGCCGCGCGGGGCGCCGCACCACAAGGCGCCCCGCGCGCACTCGCATCCGGGCACATCCTCTCCGGTCACCCACCCACACCCGACCCTCTCGGAGGAAATGCGGTGAACGAACTGCCGCAGCAGCTGGTCAACGGCCTGCTACTGGGAGCCATGTACGGCCTGGTCGCCATCGGCTACACGATGGTCTATGGCATCGTCCAGCTCATCAACTTCGCCCACGGCGAGATCTTCATGGTGGGCGGCTTCGGCGCCCTCACCGTCTACCTGTACGCCCTGCCCGACGGCACCACCATGTGGGTGGCCCTACCACTCATGCTGGTCGGCGGCATCATCACCGCCGTACTCGTCGCCATCGGGGCGGAACGGTTCGCCTACCGCCCCCTACGCGGCGCACCACGCCTCGCCCCCCTCATCACCGCCATCGGACTCTCCCTCGCCCTCCAGCAAGCCATCTGGGCCTGGTACCCCGACGCCCGCTCCGCGATCACCTTCCCCCAGATCGACGGCGGCCCCTTCGAAATAGGCAACGTCACCATCCAGACCGGCGACGTCTTCCTCATCGCCGCCGCCCCCATCAGCATGGCGATCCTCGCCTACTTCGTCATGAAGACCCGCACCGGCCGCGGCATGCAAGCCACCGCCCAAGACCCCGACACCGCCAAACTCATGGGCATCAACACCGACCGCATCATCGTGGTCGCCTTCGCCCTCGGCGCCGCCTTCGCCGCCGTCGGAGCCCTCGCCTACGGCCTCAAATACGGCGAAGTCCAATTCCGCATGGGCTTCATCCTCGGCCTCAAAGCCTTCACCGCAGCCGTCCTCGGCGGCATCGGCAACATCTACGGCGCCATGCTCGGCGGACTCGTCCTCGGCGTCGCCGAAGCCCTCTCCACCGCCTACATCGCCGACATCCCCGGCATGGAACAGTTCGGCAGCCAGTCCTGGGCCAACGTCTGGGCCTTCGTACTCCTCATCCTCGTCCTCCTGTTCAGGCCCCAAGGCCTGCTCGGCGAGCGCGTCGCGGACAGGGCGTGATCCCCCGATGACCACACAGACCACCGCACCCGAAACCCCGGCCCAGCCGACCCACGGCAAACACGCCGGACTCATCGGCCTCCCCCCCGCCCTCGGCCGCGCCCTCGCCACCGGCGGCGGCGCCCTCACCCTCCTCTCCACCCTCCTCGCCTGGACCTGGACCGCCGACTTCCCCGGCGACCTCACCGTCTACGGCTACCCCGGCGGACTCCAAGTCCTCACCCTCATCAGCGGCGCCCTCACCACCCTCTTCGGCCTCGCCTCCTACGGCACCAAAGGCCTCCGCGCCCTCACCCCCGCCGGAGCCGACAGCGCCCTCAAACTCGCCGCACTCGGCGCCTTCGGCACCACCTGGTTCACGATCATCGCCATCACCACCCAACTCGGCGGACTCGTCAACCTCGAACCCGGCGCCTACCTAGCCGCCCTCGCCACCCTCACCGCCGCCCTCGGCGCCCTCTCCCTCCCCTTCACCTGGCCCGACCGCGAACCCGCGGACCCCGAAGACACCAACCGCGAACAAATCGCCCACCACCTCCGGGGCAACTGGTCCATCGTCAAAGCCGCCTTCACCACCGGCCCCAGCACCCCCGCCAAAACCCTCCCCGGCTACGCCGAAATCCTCATCATCGTCGCCGCCCTCGCCGCCGGCCTCACCATCTTCACCTACGGCATCGGCACCGAATACGACGAACTCTTCATCGGCTTCCTCATCACCGCAGGCTTCGGCATCAGCGCCACCGCCAAAGCCGGACTCATCGCCCGCATCACCACCGTCACCACCAAACACCGCACCGTCACCATGATCGGCGCCTTCGTCGCCGCCGCAGCCTTCCCCTTCACCCAGTCCGACGACCAATACGCCACCATCGGCGTCTACATCCTCATCTTCGCCACCGTCGCCCTCGGACTGAACATCGTCGTCGGCCTCGCCGGCCTCCTCGACCTCGGCTACGTCGCCTTCCTCGGCGTCGGCGCCTACACCGCCGCCATGGTCTCCGGATCACCCTCCTCCCCCTTCGACCTCCACCTCCCCTTCTGGCTCTCCGCCCTCCTCGGCGCCGCCGTCGCCATGGTCTTCGGCGTCATCATCGGCGCCCCCACCCTCCGCCTCCGCGGCGACTACCTCGCCATCGTCACCCTCGGCTTCGGAGAGATCTTCCGCCTCGCCGTCCTCAACATGGACGGCACCTCAGGACCCGACATCACCAACGGCTCCAACGGCATCTCCTCCATCCCCAACCTCAACATCCTCGGATTCGACTTCGGCGAAGAACACACCATCGCCGGCTTCACCATCGCCCGCTTCGCCAACTACTTCCTCCTCATGCTGCTGATCACCCTCGTCGTGGTGATCGTCTTCCAACGCAGCAGCGACAGCCGCATCGGCCGCGCCTGGATCGCCATCCGCGAAGACGAAACCGCCGCCCTCGCCATGGGCATCAACGGCTTCCGCGTCAAACTCATCGCCTTCGCCCTCGGCGCCGCCCTCGCCGGACTCGCCGGCACCGTCCAAGCCCACGTCACCTACACCGTCACACCCGAGCAATACCAATTCGCCCACGTCGTCCCCCCCAACTCCGCATTCCTCCTCGCCGCCGTCGTCCTCGGCGGCATGGGAACCATCAGCGGACCCCTCGTCGGCGCCGCCCTCCTCTACCTCATCCCCGCCAAGCTCCAATTCCTGGACGACCTCCAGCTCTTCGCCTTCGGACTCGCCCTCGTCCTCCTCATGCGCTTCCGCCCCGAGGGACTCATCCCCAACCGGCGCCGCCAACTGGAATTCCACGAAGAGACCGAAGCACCCACAGTCCTCGGCAAGGCAGGGGCCTGACCCATGACAACCACCACCCAGCCCACCACCACCGGGCAGGCCGTCCTCGACGCCCGCGGCGTCACCATGCGCTTCGGCGGCCTCACCGCCGTACGCTCCGTCGACCTCCAAGTCAACACCGGAGAAATCGTCGGCCTCATCGGACCCAACGGCGCAGGCAAAACCACCTTCTTCAACTGCCTCACCGGCCTCTACATCCCCACCGAAGGCGAAGTCCGCTACAAAGGCACCATCCTCCCCCCCAAATCCTTCAAAGTCACCGCCGCAGGAATCGCCCGCACCTTCCAGAACATCCGGCTCTTCGCCAACATGACCGTCCTGGAAAACGTCCTCGTCGGCCGCCACACCCGCACCAAAGAAGGACTCTGGTCCGCCCTCCTCCGCGGCCCCGGATTCCACCGCGCCGAAGCCACCTCACGCGCCCGCGCCATGGAACTCCTCGAATTCGTCGGCCTCGCCCCCAAAGCCGACCACCTCGCCCGCAACCTCCCCTACGGCGAACAACGCAAACTCGAAATCGCCCGCGCCCTCGCCAGCGAACCCGGCCTCCTCCTCCTCGACGAACCCACCGCCGGAATGAACCCCCAGGAGACCCGCACCACCGAAGAACTCGTCTTCGCCATCCGCGACAAAGGCATCGCCGTCCTCGTCATCGAGCACGACATGCGCTTCATCTTCAACCTCTGCGACCGCGTCGCCGTCCTCGTCCAAGGCGAAAAACTCATCGAAGGCGACAGCGCCACCGTCCAAGGCGACGAACGCGTCATCGCCGCCTACCTCGGCGAACCCTTCGAAAACGCCCCCGGCGCCGCCGAACTCGCCGAAGTAGAAGCCGCCGAAGCCGCCGCCGAAGCCGCCGCAGAAAACCAGGCCGACACCGCGGACACCCCCGCCGACACCCCGCCGGCCAAGGAGAACGACCGATGACCGCCCTCCTCGAAGTCGAAGACCTCCGCGTCGCCTACGGCAAAATCGAAGCCGTCAAAGGCATCTCCTTCACCGTCCAAGCCGGCGAAGTCCTCACCCTCATCGGCACCAACGGAGCCGGAAAAACCACCACCCTCCGCACCCTCTCCGGACTCCTCAAACCCGCCAGCGGACACATACGCTTCAACGGCAAATCACTCAAAAAAACCCCAGCACACCAAATAGTCTCCCTCGGCCTCGCCCACTCCCCCGAAGGCCGCCACATATTCCCCCGCATGACCATCGAAGACAACCTCCGCCTCGGCGCCTTCCTCCGCACCGACAAACCCAGCATCGAAAAAGACATCCAACGCGCCTACGACCTCTTCCCCATCCTCGGAGAACGCCGCAAACAAGCCGCCGGCACCCTCTCAGGCGGCGAACAACAAATGCTCGCCATGGGCCGCGCACTCATGTCCCAACCCAAACTCCTCATGCTCGACGAACCCTCCATGGGACTCTCCCCGATCATGATGCAGAAAATCATGTCCACCATCGCCGAACTCAAAGCCCAAGGCACCACCATTCTCCTGGTCGAACAGAACGCCCAAGCCGCCCTCTCCCTCGCAGACCACGGCCACGTCATGGAAGTCGGCAGCATCGTCCTCTCCGGAACCGGACAAGACCTCCTCCACGACGAATCCGTCCGCAAGGCATACCTCGGCGAAGACTGACCCACCCCCCACACACACACAAAGAGGCCCGTGCCCCCACCAGGGAACACGGGCCTCACACACGCGACGACCTACACGCCGCCACTCCCCTTCGCCGCCCGCTTCTCCGCCGCATCCTCAATCACAGCCTCCGCCACCTGCTGCATCGACATCCGCCGATCCATCGACGTCTTCTGAATCCAACGAAACGCCGCCGGCTCACTCAACCCATACTCCGTCTGAAGAATCGACTTCGCCCGATCCACCAACTTCCGCGTCTCCAGCCGCTGCGCCAGATCCGCGACCTCCTTCTCCAACTCCTTCAACTGCGTATACCGCGAAACAGCCATCTCGATCGCCGGAACGACATCACTCTTGCTGAACGGCTTCACCAGATACGCCATCGCCCCCGCGTCACGCGCCCGCTCCACCAGGTCACGCTGCGAGAACGCGGTCAGCATCAGCACCGGCGCGATCGACTCCTCACCGATCCTCTCCGCCGCCGAGATGCCGTCGAGCTTGGGCATCTTCACATCGAGGATCACCAGATCCGGACGGTGCTCACGGGCCAGCTCCACGGCCTGCTCACCGTCCCCGGCCTCGCCGACGACCGTGTAGCCCTCCTCCTCCAGCATCTCTTTGAGATCGAGCCGGATCAGGGCCTCGTCCTCGGCGATGACGACACGGGTCGTCAGCGGAGGCACGTGCGACTTGTCGTCATCGGACAGGTCTGCGGGCTGGGGCGACTCGGGGGAGGTCACTCGGGCTCCTCGTTCAGGGACGGGGGGTACTGCTGACAAGAGCGTACCTAGCTGCGGTAAGGTGGGTCCCCGAGGGGTTGAGTGTCACCTTCGTTTCTTAAGCCCCAGTACTCCAACTGGTTAGAGAGGCCGCTCTCAAACAGCGGACAGTGTGGGTTCGAATCCCACCTGGGGCACTTTTCCTACAGTTCCAAGGTTGAGCCCACTAAGCGGAAGTCCACGTTCTCGTGAACATCCGGGCTTTCCCGCGTGGCGTGGCGATCACTCCCCCACCATGACCCCATGTACGACCTTCGAACGCGCGAGCGAGCCCTGAATCTGGTGGGACAGGGGCGCAGCCTCAACAGTGTCAGTCAGGAGACCGGTATCTCCCGGTCCACCCTCCGCAGCTGGCAGACCAGCCCACCGAAGCGCGCCACCGCCCCATGCCCCCGGTGCGACATCCCGGCACGCCCACCAGAGAACGCGTCCGCGTACGCCTATCTCTTAGGTCTCTACCTGGGAGACGGCTGTATCAGCGCGCACCACCGGGGCGTCTACTACATGCGGATCGTGCTGGACCAGGCGTGGCCCGGTGTCATCGACGCCTGCGAGGCCGCGCTCCGCGCGGTACGGCCGACGAACAGCGTCTTCCGTGTACGGAAACAAGGCGCCTATGCCGTCAGTTCCACGAGCAAGCACTGGCCCTGCCTGTTCCCTCAGCACGGCCCCGGCAAGAAGCACAACCGCCGCATAGCCCTCGAACCCTGGCAGCAGGAGATCGTCCGTGCGCACCCCTGGGAGTTCATCCGTGGCCTGATCCACTCCGACGGCTGCCGGATCATCAACTGGACCAGCCGTCTCGTCGCCGGGGTACCCAAGCGCTACGAGTACCCCCGCTACTTCTTCAGCAACAAGTCGGACGACATCCGGCGGCTCTTCACCGACGCTCTCGACCTGGTGGGCGTCGAGTGGACCACCCTCGCCCGTGGCAGCGACCCCTTCAACATCTCCATCGCCCGCAAAGCCTCCGTCGCTCTCATGGACGCTCATGTCGGGGCGAAGTACTGACCCTCAGTGCGTCGGCTCCCCGATGTGGTGGACGCGGACCAGGTTGGTCGTGCCCGCTTCGCCCGGAGGGGAGCCCGCCGTGATGACGACCGTGTCGCCGGGGGCGCAGTGGCCGTGGCGGGTGAGGAGTTCGTCGACCTGGTCGACCATGGCGTCGGTGGTGTCGACGTGGGGGCCGAGGAGGGTTTCGGTGCCCCAGGTGAGGCTGAGTTGGGCGCGGGTGGCGGGGTCGGGGGTGAAGGCGAGGAGGGGGATGGGTGAGCGGTAGCGGGAGAGGCGGCGGGCGGTGTCGCCGGACTGGGTGAAGGCGATGAGGTATTTGGCGCCGAGGAAGTCGCCCATTTCGGCGGCGGCGCGGGCGATGGCGCCGCCTTGGGTGCGGGGTTTGTTGGTGTGGGTGAGGGGTGGGAGTCCGTTGGTGGGGAGGTCTTCTTCGGCGGCTTCTACGATTTTTGCCATGGTGCGGACGGTTTCGATGGGGTATTTGCCGACGCTGGTTTCGCCGGAGAGCATGACGGCGTCGGTGCCGTCGATGACGGCGTTGGCGACGTCGCTGGCTTCGGCGCGGGTGGGGCGGGAGTTGTCGATCATCGAGTCGAGCATTTGGGTGGCGACGATGACGGGTTTGGCGTTGCGTTTGGCGAGTTTGATGGCGCGTTTTTGGATGATGGGGACGTTTTCGAGGGGGATTTCGACGCCGAGGTCGCCGCGGGCGATCATGATGCCGTCGAAGGCGGCGACGATGTCGTCTATGGCGTTGACGGCTTGGGGTTTTTCGATTTTGGCGATGACGGGGAGTCGGCGTCCTTCTTCTTTCATGATGCGGTGGACGTCGTGGGCGTCGTGTCCGTTGCGGACGAAGGAGAGGGCGATGATGTCGAAGCCGGTGCGGAGGGCCCAGCGGAGGTCGGTTTCGTCTTTGTGGGAGAGGGCGGGGACGGAGACGGCGACGCCGGGGAGGTTGAGTCCTTTGTGGTCGGAGATCATGCCGCCTTCGAGGACGGTGGTGTGGATGTGGGGGCCGTCGATGGCGGTGACTTGGAGGGTGACTTTGCCGTCGTCGATGAGGATGTGTTCGCCGGGGGTGACGTCGGTGGTGAGGTTTTGGTAGGTGGTGCCGCAGTGGTTGCGGTCGCCTTGGGTGTGGGGGTCGGTGGTGAGGGTGAAGGTGTCGCCGTGTTCGAGGAGTACGGGGCCTTCGGTGAATCGGCCGAGTCGGATCTTCGGGCCTTGTAGGTCGGCGAGGAGGCCGACGTTGCGTCCGGTTTCGTCGGCGGCTTTGCGTACGCGCCGGTGGCGTTCTTCGTGGTCGGCGTGGGTGCCGTGGCTGAGGTTGAAGCGGGCGATGTCCATTCCGGCTTCGACCAGGGCTTTGATCTGGTCGTAGGAGTCGGTGGCGGGTCCCAGGGTGCAGACGATTTTTGCTCGGCGCATGTTTGGAGCCTATTGCTTACCGGTGGGTAGAGATTTGGTGGGGCGTGACTACTCAACAACCTTTGGGTGAAGGGGTGTTGACAAGTATTGAATTGTGCATGGGGTTGCTCTGATGAGCATTTCGTGGGTGTTTTTTGGGTGGGGGGGTTGGTCAGAGGGTGGGGGGGTTCATGGTGAAGCGGGCGGTGATGGTGGCGTAGAGGTGTTGGCGTTGGGGTTCGAGGTCGAGGGGTGGGGTGTGGGTGGCCTCGGTGGTGTGGGTGGCGGTGCGGAGGGTGGTGGGTGGGTAGGGCTGGGGGATTTCGGTGTCGGTGAGTTCGGTGAGTGCGGTGAGGGTGGTGCCGAGGGCTTCGGCGTAGGCGCGGGCGCGTTGGATGGCGTTGTGGACGGCTTGGTGGCGGGCTTGGCGGTGGGCGGGTGAGTCGGGGCGGAGGGTCCAGGTGATGCCGTCGATGTGGGTGTGTTCGTGGTCGGCGAGGCGGGTGGTGAGTTCGCCGAGGGGGGTGAAGTCGGTGAGGTGGGCGGTGAGGTGGAGGGTGCCTTGGTGGGCGCGGATGTGTTCGCCGCGGCCTTTGGTGGGTTGGGGGGTGAGGGTGAGGGTGCTGGTTTCGATGTGTTCGATGGCGGTGTCGTAGGTGTGGAGGAGGTTGAGGGTGGTGGTGTTGCGGTGGGTGAGGTTGTTGAGGGTGGTGTGGCGGTCGCGGCCTCGGGCGGTGAGGGTGAGGGTGAGGTGGGCGGTGTCGGGGGCGGTGTCGAGGTGGGCTTCGCCGGTGACGGTGATGTGGGGGGTGTCGGGGGTGCCGTAGGGGAGGGGTGTGGGTGGGGTCATGGGGTCACTGTGTCATCGGGGTGGGTGGGTGGGGGCGGATTGCGTCGGTGAGTGGGGTGAGGGTGCGGGGGGTGCGGGCGGAGGGGATGCGGTGCTGTGGGGGTTCGAGGCCGAAGGTGGTGAAGGCGGTGCGGCGGGGCAGGGGGTAGGTGTCTTTGCCGGTGAGGGCGTTGAGGATGGTGGCGCTGCGCCAGGCGGTGAGTCCGAGGTCGGGGGTGCCGATGCCGTGGGTGTGGGTTTCGGCGTTCTGGATGTGGAGGGAGCCGGTGATGGAGGGGTCGAGGACGAGGCGGTGGTCGGGGTCGATGCGGGGGCGGTCGCGGCTGTCGC
This sequence comes from Streptomyces sp. NPDC048290, assembly GCF_040652095.1. Classification (NCBI taxonomy): domain Bacteria; kingdom Bacillati; phylum Actinomycetota; class Actinomycetes; order Kitasatosporales; family Streptomycetaceae; genus Streptomyces; species Streptomyces sp. NPDC048290. The sequence continues at coordinate 286,635 of NZ_JBEZLM010000008.1, read as the reverse complement.
GGCGTAGGTAGGGGTCGAGTCCGGCGAGGATGTGGTCGAGGGGGCGTTCGCGGTAGCCGGTGGCGAGGACGACGGCGTCGGTGGTGAGGCGGGTGCGGCTGCCTTGTTGGATGTGTTCGAGGTGGAGTTCGACTTTGGTGGTGGCGATGCGTCCGGCGGTGCGGACGCGGACGCCGGGGGTGAGGACGGCGTCGGGCCAGCCGCCGTGGAGGGTGCGGCGGTACAGCTCGTCGTGGATGGCGGCGAGGGTGTCGGGGTGGATGCCTTTGTGGAGGTGTTCTTGGGTGGTGATGAGGCGGTCGCGGACGGGTTCGGTGAGGGCGTGGAAGTAGCGGGTGTGGTCGGGGGTGAGGTGTTCGAGGCCGAGTGTGGAGTGTGTTCGGGGGGCGAATGCTTCGGTGCGGCCGAGCCAGTGGAGTTGTTCGCGGCCGGTGGGGCGGTGGCGGAGCAGGTCGAGGAAGACTTCGGCGCCTGATTGGCCGGTGCCGACGATGGTGACGTGTCCGGCGGTGAGCAGGGTGTCGCGGTGGTGGAGGTAGTCGGCGGCGTGGAGGACGGGTACGGCGGGGGCGTCGGCGAGGGGGCGTAGCGGGTCGGGGATGTAGGGCTCGGTGCCGATGCCGAGGACGATGTTGCGGGTGTAGGTGCGGCCGAGGGCTTCGGCTTCGCCGTCGGTGTCGAGTTGGGTGTGGTCGACTTCGAAGAGGTCGCGTTCGGGGTTCCAGCGGACGGCGTCGATCTGGTGGCGGAAGTGGAGTCCGGGGAGGTTGTCGGCGACCCAGCGGCAGTAGTCGTCGTATTCGGCGCGGTGGATGTGGAGGCGTTCGGCGGCGTAGAAGGGGTAGAGGCGGTCGCGGGCGTGGAGGTAGTTGAGGAAGGTCCAGGGGTTGGCGGGGTCGGCGAGGGTGACGAGGTCGGCGAGGAAGGGGACTTGGACGGTGGTGCCGTCGATGAGGAGTCCGGGGTGCCAGTGGAAGGCGGGGCGCTGGTCGTAGAAGACGGCGTCTAGTTCGGTGAGGGGGTGGGCGAGGGCGGCGAGGGAGAGGTTGGAGGGGCCGATGCCGATGCCGACGAGGTCGCGGGGGGTGTGTTCGGGGGGCGGGGTGGGGTTGTGGGGTGTGGTGTGGGGGTGGGGGTGTTGGGGGGTCATGCGGGGGTGTGTCCTTCCACCGGTTGCAGGGGGGCCGCCGGGTTGTGGGGCCGCCGGTGAGGGTGGTGGAGGCATGGGGGGCCTCCGGGCGGGCAGCGGGGTACCAGCTTGGACGTGGTGTGTGCTGCCGCGCCCGGAAAGCGCGGGATGGGACCCGAAAGGGGGTAGGGGCGGGGGTGGTGGGCTGGGGGGACCCGGGGGTGCGGGCGGGGGTGTTGGGGCGGCGCGGTCAGGCTCGTGTGGTTGTCGCCGTCACTCCTGTGGGGTGGCCGTGCGGACGTGGAGGGCTCGGGCCAGGTCGTCGAGTTGGTCGGCGAGCCTTCGGTGCAGGGCGGGGAGGAGGTCGGGGGTTTCCAGGCAGGTGTGGCCGAGGCGGAGGGTCTCGGGGTCGACGGCGTGGGTGGGGAAGGCCCAGCGGGCGGCGGCTTCGGCGATGGCGGGGCCGCGGCGGGCGGCGAGGGCGGTGGCGTCCTCGTAGAAGCGGGGGACGTATGGGGCGACCAGGTCGGCCTGTTCGGGTTGCCAGAAGCCTTGGGCGGTGGCGGTGAACAGGTAGGTGGAGAGGTCGTCGGTGTGGAAGAGGGCGGCCCAGGTGGCGGCTTTGGTGTCGGGGTCGGGCAGGGCGGCGCGGCAGCGGGCGGCGCCTTCCTGGCCGGTGGCGCTGGGGTCGCGGTCGAGTTCGGCGGCGATGGTGGGTTCGTCGGTGGCGCCGAGGACGGCGAGTCGGGCGAGGATGCGCCAGCGCAGGTCGGGGTCGAGTTCGGGTCCGCCGGGGACGGTGCCGTCGGCGAGCCAGGCGGCGATCTGGTCGGGGCGGGTGGCGACGTCGATGAGGTGGCGTACGGCGATGAGGCGCAGGCCGGGGTGGGAGCCGTCCTCGGTGCGGCGGACGAGGTCGCGGCAGAGGGCGCCGAGGGTGGTGAGGGCGGCGGGGCGGTGTTCGGGGGTGAGGTGGCGGGCGGCGATCTGGGTGGTGGCGAAGGCGAGGACGCCTTGGACGAGGGCGAGGTCGGTTTCGCGGGGGAGGTGGGTGCGGGCGGTGTCGAGGTAGGCGGTGGGGGGGAGTTCGCCGTCGCGGACGGCGTCGCGCAGGGCGTTCCAGACGACCGCGCGGGTGAGGGGCAGGGGGAGGCCGGAGAGGTGTTCGCGGACGGTGGTGAAGGAGTGGGGGTCGAAGCGGACTTTGGCGTAGGTGAGGTCGCTGTCGTTGAGCAGGAGCAGTGCGGGGCGTTTGCCGATGGGTTCGGGTGTGGTCTGGGGGAGGTCGAGTTCGCGGCGGTCGCGTAGGACGAGGCGGCCGTGGTCGTCGGCGGGGTCGAGGTCGTAGAGGCCGACGGCGATGCGGTGGGGGCGGCTGCCCGTGCGGTCGATGTGGAGGGTGCATACGCCGTTGTCGCCGCGGGTGATGTGGGGGGCGAGGGTGTCGACGCCGGTGGTGCGCAGCCAGGCGTCGGCCCAGGCGTGGACGTCGCGGTCGGTGGTGTGGGCGAGGGAGTCGATGAAGTCGGCGAGGGTGGCGTTGGCGAATTTATGGCGGTGGAAGTGGGTGTTGATGCCGGCGAGGAAGTCTTTTTCGCCGAGCCAGGTGACGAGTTGGCGGAGGGCGGAGGCGCCTTTGGCGTAGGAGATGCCGTCGAAGTTGAGGAGGGCGGAGGCGGTGTCGGGGACGGTGTCGGGGGCTACGGGGTGGGTGGAGGGGCGTTGGTCGGCGTCGTAGCCCCAGCCTTTGCGGACGACTCCGAAGTCGGTCCAGGTGTCGGTGAAGCGGGTGGCTTCGACGAGGGTCTGGTAGCCCATGTATTCGGCGAAGGACTCGTTGAGCCAGATGTCGTCCCACCAGGCGAGGGTGACGAGGTCGCCGAACCACATGTGGGCCATTTCGTGGGCGATGACCATGGCGCGGGTCTGGCGTTCGGTGTCGGTGACGGCGGAGCGGTAGACGTATTCGTCGCGGAAGGTGACGAGGCCGGGGTTCTCCATGGCGCCGGCGTTGAATTCGGGGACGAATGCCTGGTCGTAGGAGTCGAAGGGGTAGGGCTCCTCGAATTTCTCGTGGTAGCGGTCGAAGCACTGGCGGGTGATCTCCAGTAGTTCGTCGGCGTCGGTGTCGAGGTAGGGGCCGAGGGAGCGGCGGCAGTGGAGGCCGAAGGGCAGTCCGCGGTGTTCGGTGCGTACGGAGTGCCAGGGGCCGGCGGCGACGGCGACGAGGTAGGTGGAGATGGGTGGGGTGGTGGCGGCGTGCCAGCGGCCGTCGTCGTGTCGTTCGGTGATTCCGTTGGCGAGGACGGTCCAGTCTTCGGGGGCGGTGACGGTGAGGTCGACGACGGCTTTGAGGTCGGGTTGGTCGAAGGCGGCGAAGACGCGTTGTACGTCGTCGAGGAAGAGTTGGGTGTAGACGTAGGTCTCGTCGTCGCTGGGGTCGGTGAAGCGGTGCATGCCTTCGCCGGTGCGGGAGTAGCGCATGGCGGCGTCGATGTGCAGTTCGTGGGGGCCCGGGGTGAGGTGGGGCAGGGGGAGGCGGTTGCCGTCGAGGGTGTCCGGGTCGAGGGGGTGTCCGTCGAGGGTCGCGGTGCGCAGGTGTGCGGGCTTCAGCTCTACGAAGGTGTCCGTGTCCGTGTCCGTGCGGACGGTGAAGTTGATCACGGTACGGGAGTCGAAGGTGTCGTCCCCGGTGGTGAGATCGAGGTCGATCGTGTACCGCTGGACGTCGAGGAGCTGTGCACGGGTCTGCGCTTCGTCGCGCGTGAGAACGGACATGCGTGCCATGCTGCCCGATGGCACTGACATCGCACAGGGGCGGTCCGGTTCGTGCTCGGATCGCGACCTGGGTGCCTTGGGTGCGCGGGGCGGCCGGTGGGGGCGGGTCGCGGCGGGGGCGCGGTGTGGGCGCGGTCTGAGTGGTCAGGCGGAGGTGGCGCGTGGGAGGTCGCGGGGGGCGGGGACGCGGCTGGGCCGTGCGCGGTCGTGGAGGGTGCCGGGGCGGGGGCGTGGGGCGCGTAGTTCGCGTATTTCGCGCTCCAGTGCGCGGTGGCGTTCGTGGGCTTCGTACAGGTAGCGGACTTTGGTGCGTAGTGCCCAGGGGTCGAGGGGTTTGACCAGGAGGTCGGCGACGCCCAGGTCGTAGGCGGCGGTGGTGAGTTCCTGGTCGGGGTCGAGGCCGGTGAGCAGGATGACCGGGATGTGCTGGGTCTGTTCGAGTCTGCGGAGATAGCGGACGACGTCCAGGCCGCTGTCGCCTGGGGTGCGTACGTCGAGGAGCAGAAGGGCGATGCCGCCGCGCAGTGCCTGCTTGAGTGCTTCGTCGCCGGTGGTGGCCCGGACGAGTGGGCGGCCGAGCGGGGCGAGTGCGCTCTCCAGTGCGTACAGCGTGTCGTTGTGGTCGTCGACGATGAGGATGCTGGCTTCCGACTCCATGGCCGGTCCTCCCCTCCCACCTGGACCCCCACCTTATGCGGCCCAAGCCTACGGGGAGTGCTCGTCCGTTGACGAGGAGTGCTCGATGAGAGAAACCCCTCGCGCGGGTGTTCCGTGCCCGTGGGGGGCGCGCCGCGCGGGGGCCGGTCGTCGTGGGAGGTCAGCGGGGCGGGGCCGGGTGGTGGGCGACGGTGTCCTCGGCGATCCGCTCATGGTGGCGGATCACTTCGGCGATGATGAAATTGAGGAATTTCTCAGCGAACGCCGGGTCGAGTTTGGCGTTCTCGGCGAGGGCTCTGAGCCGTTCGATCTGCCGGGCCTCGCGGTCCGGGTCGGCGGGTGGCAGCTGGTGGATGGCCTTGAGGTGGCCCACCTGCTGGGTGGCCTTGAAGCGTTCGGCGAGCATGTGGACGACCGCGGCGTCGATGTTGTCGATGCTGTCGCGCAGCCGGGCGAGTTCCTCGCGCACGGCGGGGTCGACGTCTCCGGTACCGGTGTTGCTGGTGGTCATGACGGAACAGCCTATGGGGCGGGGTGGCCCGGGGGTGGGCGGGGCGGGGATCGTCCCAGGGGGCGGACAGGGCGGGCCGGGGGGCTGCGGGGCGGGCCCGGTGGGGGCGGGGCGTTTTGCGGGGCGGAACGGTGGGAGCGGGCCCGCGCGGGAGGGGCGCTCAGGGGAGTGGGCCGGTGGGAGCGGGCCCGCGCGGGAGGGGTGCTCAGGGGGCGGACCCGATGGTGGCGGGCCGAACCGGGAGCGGTGCTCAGGGGCGGGCCCGGTGGGGGCGGCGGGGCTGTCAGTCGTCGGCGGTGGGGTCCGTGGTGGGGGCGATGGTCTTGTGGAAGTACACGTCCTGGTGGCCGCCCGGTACGCCGTCGGTCCGGCCGCGCTCCTGGAAGCCGAGCGCCGGGTAGAAGTGCGGAGCCTGGAAAGTGTACGTGGAGACGGTCAGGTCGGTGCAGCCGCGCCGGACGGCCTCCGCTTCGGCGGCCCGCATGAGCCGGGTTCCCAGGCCCTGTCCCCGGTGGTCCTCGCGGACCCAGAGCATCTCCACGGCGCACAGACCGCCCCAGAACCAGCCGGTGAGGCCGCCGACGCGCTCGCCGTCGGGGCCGGTGAGGGCGACGGAGAAGTCCTCGGGCGGGGGGACGGCGGCGGCCCGGTCGTTGAACGCGGTCAGCTCGTCGTCCAGCCACTGCTGGAGGTCGTCGTCGGGTCCGCCGACCCGCAGGACGGGGTCGCCGGGTGGTGTGAGGGGCTGGTCGTGGGGGGTTTCGGGGGTCACGGGGCCGACCGTAGCCGGGGGGCCGCCGCCGGGCATCCGGTTTTCCCCGCCGTACAGTGGAATCGGGTGGTTCACGGCGTCATGGGGGTACGGGCGTGGCGAACGACGGACCGGTCGAGCATGGATTCCCGCATCTTCAGACGGTGCGGGCGGCCATCACCGCGCTGTACAGGAGGATGTCCTACGACACGATCCAGACGTTCTCGACCAGTGTGGTTCCGGCCGATGTGGCGTTCGCCGACACGGACGACCTGTATCTGGGCGCCCAGCGTGTGGCGCGCGAGATCGTACGGCACTACCGGTTGCCGGACGCCCGGCTGATCGTCGCGTTCCGGGCGATGGAGCACGCGGCGAACATCGAGCTGGCGGCGGGTCCGGAGTACTTCGTGGAGCTGAACGACCGGTTCCGGACGCATCGGCGGGACATAGGGGCGGCGTTGGCGCACGAGGCGATGCACGCCTATCTGCACCGCCTGGGGCTGTCGTTCGCGGGGACCCGGGACAACGAGATCCTCACGGACACGGCCGCGGCCTATCTGGGCGCGGGCTGGCTGCTGCTGGACGCCTACCGTGAGGACGGGGCGTCCTCGCAGAAGCTGGGCTATCTGACGCCCGAGGAGTTCGGGTACGTGCTGGCCAAGCGTGCGCTGCTGTTCGGTGAGGACCCGTCGCCGTGGTTCACCAGCGCGCAGGCGTACACCGCGTACGGCAAGGGCATGGCGCGGGCGCGCCGGGACCGGGAGCAGCCGCCGCTGACGGCGGCCGGGTGGGTGGGGCGGCGGCGCTACGCGCGTGACCGGCGGCACGCCGAGGACCGTGCCCTGGTGGCGGCGGCCGGTGTGTCGTACGTGTTCTCGGACGGTCCTGAGCCGTTGCGGGTGTCGTTCCCGTGCCCGACGTGCCTTCAGCGCATCCGGGTGCCGGTCAAGGGGCGGGTGCGGGCGCGGTGCGGGTTGTGCAGGACGGTGCTGGAGTGCGACACGTAGGGGGCGGCGTGGAGGGGGCGGCGCGACGCGCGTGGGGGCGCGACATGTGGGGCGGGCGCGGGGATCCGGGGCCGGGGTCTATGGGGTGCCGTAGACGGGGGCGGGTGGTGTGGCGCGGGTGAGGAGGGTGCGGGTGGCCGCGCCCGCCTGGGCCGGGGTCCAGCGGGTGCCTTTGTCGGTGGTGGGGCCGGGGTGCCAGCCCTCCATGACGGTGATCCGGCCGCCCTCCGTCTCGAAGACGCGGCCGGTGACGCCGTCGCTGGCGGCGGAGCCGAGCCAGACGACCAGCGGGGAGACGTTCTCGGGGGCCATGGCGTCGAATCCGGTGCCTGGTGCGGCCATGGTCGCGGCGAAGGTGTGCTCGGTCATCCGGGTGCGCGCGGCGGGCGCGATGGCGTTGACCTGGACGCCGTAGCGGGCGAGTTCGGCGGCGGCGACCAGGGTGAGGCCGATGATGCCGGCCTTGGCGGCGCTGTAGTTGCCCTGTCCCAGGGAGCCGAGCAGTCCGGCGCCGCTGCTGGTGTTGATGATCCGCGCGGTGGGGGTGCGCCCGGCCTTGGTCTCGGCGCGCCAGTGCGCGGCGGCGTGTTTGAGGGGCAGGAAGTGTCCGGTGAGGTGGACGCGCAGGACGGCGTCCCAGGCGTCCTCGTCCAGGTTGACGAGCATCCGGTCGCGCAGGAACCCGGCGTTGTTGACGAGGGTGTCGAGCCGTCCGTAGGTGTCCAGGGCGGTCCGTACGAGGGAGGCGGCGCCGTCGGTGGTGGCGATGTCACCGGTGTGGGGGACGGCCTCGCCGCCCGCCGCGCGGATCTCGGCGGCGACCTGGGTGGCGGGGCTGTCGGTGGAGGGGGCGCCGTCCAGGCCGACGCCGAGGTCGTTGACGACGACGTGGGCGCCCTCGGCGGCGAAGGCCAGGGCGTGGGCGCGGCCCAGGCCCCGTCCCGCGCCGGTGACGACGACGACGCGTTCGGCGCAGATTCCGGTCATGTCAGGGCTCCTTGGGGGTGACGGGCACTTGGTCGGTGGCGGTGGTGGTGTCGGTGTTGGCCGTGGCGGCGTCGAGGAACGCGGGGCGTTCGCCGCCGCCGTGCACCAGCAGGCTCGCGCCGGTGATGTAGGCGGCGGCGTCGGAGGCGAGGAAGACGGCGGCGGCGCCGATGTCGGCGGGTTCCGCGAGCCGGCCGAGGGGGACGGTCCCGGCGACGGCGGCGACGCCGTCGGGGCCGCCGTAGTGGAGGTGGGTGAGTTCGGTGCGGACCATGCCGGCGACGAGGGTGTTGACGCGGACCTCCGGGGCCCATTCGACGGCCATGGACCGGGCGAGGTTCTCCAGTCCGGCTTTGGCGGCGCCGTAGGCGGCGGTGCCGGGTGAGGGGCGGGTGCCGCTGACGCTGCCGATCATCACGATCGAGCCGCGGGTGCGCCGTAGCTGCTGGTAGGCGGCGAGGGAGGCGGTCAGTGGGGCGATCAGGTTCAGTTCGACGACCCGGGTGTGCCGGGTGGCGTCGGTGCCGGTGTCGGTGAGGCGGCGGAAGGGGGTGCCGCCCGCGTTGTTGACGAGGACGTCGAGTCGGGGCAGTGCGGTGAAGAAGTCCTGTACGGCGTCGGGGTCGCGCAGGTCGAGCGGGTGGAACTCGGTGCCGGGGAGCGGTGTCTCGGGTGGGCGGCGGGCGCAGATCACGACGTGGGCTCCGGCTGCGGCGAGGGCTCGGGCGATCCCGGCGCCGACGCCTCGGGTGCCGCCGGTGACGACGGCGAGGCGGTGGTGCAGAGGTGGGGTGGGGGTCGGGATGGGGGTGGGGGTCGGGGAGTTTTCCACAGGGCTGGGTGCCGGGTTTTCCACAGGGCCTCCCGCCGGGTCGCGGCTGCTGCTAGCTTCGAAGCGTCACACCTAACAAATGTTTGGTGGAATGGCGTCGAGTGTGAAGGTAGCTGATGCGTCGATGGGTGTCTCCACCTCGTCCCCGGAAAAGGGCGTCGCGCTGGTCACGGTCGACTACCCGCCGGTGAACGCGCTGCCGGTGGACGGCTGGTTCGCGCTGGCCGACGCGGTGCGCGGGGCGGGCCGCGACCCGGAGGTCCGGTGTGTGGTGCTGGCGGCCGAGGGGCGGGGGTTCAACGCGGGGGTGGACATCAAGGAGATACAGCGGCGCGGTCCGGCCGCCCTGACCGGCGCCAACCGGGGCTGTTTCGCGGCCTTCGCGGCGGTGTACGAGTGCGAGGTGCCGGTGGTGGCGGCGGTGCAGGGCCACTGTCTGGGCGGGGGCGTGGGTCTGGCGGGCAACGCCGATGTGGTGGTGGCGAGCGAGGACGCCCGCTTCGGGCTGCCCGAGCTGGACCGGGGCGCGCTGGGCGCGGCCACGCATCTGTCCCGGCTGGTCCCCCAGCATCTGATGCGCGCCCTGTACTACACCTCGCGCACGGTGAGCGCGGCCGAGCTGCGCGGACACGGCTCGGTGTGGCGGGTGGTGGACCGCGCGGAGCTGCGGGCGGCGGCGCTGGAGCTGGCGGGCGAGGTGGCCGCGAAGGACGGGGAGCTGCTGCGGCTGGCGAAGGCGGCGATCAACGGCATCGACCCGGTGGACGTCCGGCGCAGCTACCGCTTCGAGCAGGGCTTCACATACGAGGCGAGCGTGAGCGGGGTGGCGGACCGGGTGCGGAACACGTTCGACGGGGGCACGGGCGCGGTCGGCGGGGGCACGGGCACGGTCGGTGGGACGGAGCGCGCGGCGGGCGCGGCGGGAGCGGCGGAGGTCGGGCGGACCGGCGGCGGAGCCGAAGGTGGTGGGGGGCGATGACGGACAAGACGATGACGGCGGACGAGGCGGTCGCCCGGCTGGCCAGCGGGATGACCGTCGGTATCGGCGGCTGGGGTTCGCGTCGCAAACCGATGGCCCTGATCCGGGCGTTGCTGCGGACGGACGTCAGGGACCTGACGGTGGTCTCCTACGGCGGCCCGGACGTGGGGATGCTGGCCGCCGCGGGGCGGGTGCGGAAGCTGGTCGCGGCGTTCGTCACTCTCGACTCGATCCCGCTGGAGCCGCACTACCGGGCGGCGCGTGAGCGGGGCGCGTTCGAGCTGATGGAGATCGACGAGGCGATGTTCATGTGGGGGCTGCGCGCGGCGGCGAACCGGCTGCCGTTCCTGCCGGTGCGGGCGGGCATCGGCTCGGACGTGATGCGGGTCAACCCCGCGCTGAGAACGGTGACATCACCGTACGACGACGGCGAGACGTTCGTGGCGATGCCCGCGCTGCGGCTGGACGCGGCGCTGGTCCATGTCCACCGCGCGGACCGGCGGGGCAGCGGCGCGTATCTGGGGCCCGACCCGTACTTCGACGACCTGTTCTGCGCGGCGGCGGACACGGCGTATGTGTCGTGCGAGCGGATCGTGGACACGGCCGAGCTGACCGAGCAGGCGCCGCCGCAGGCTCTGCTGATCAAGCGGCACACGGTGACAGGGGTGGTCGAGGCCCCGTCGGGCGCGCATTTCACGTCCTGCCCGCCGGACTACGGGCGGGACGAGGAGATACAGCGGGCGTACGCGGGGGCGCGGTGGGGGGAGTTCCAGGAACGGTTCCTGGGCGGCGACGAGGCGGCGTACCGGGAGGCGGTGCGGGTGTGGCACGGGGAGCGGGCGCGGTGACGGCCGACGGTGGAGAGGGGGCCGGTGTGGGGGGCCTGGCGGACCGGGGCGACGGGCCCGGTGACGGGGCGGCGGCGGTGACGCGCGCCGAGTACTGCGTCGTGGCCTGCGCGGAGGCGTGGCGGGGTGCGGGCGAGATCCTGGCGAGTCCGATGGGGCTGATCCCGTCGGTGGGTGCCCGGCTGGCGCGGGCCACGTTCGCGCCGGAGCTGCTGCTGACGGACGGTGAGGCGCTGCTGGTCGAGGCGGACGGGAGTGTGGCGGGCTGGTTGCCGTACCGGCAGCATCTGGAGCTGGTCGCGGGCGGGCGGCGGCACGTGATGATGGGCGCGAGCCAGATCGACCGCTTCGGCAATCAGAACATCGCGTGCATCGGTGACTGGCACCGGCCGGACCGCCAGTTGCTGGGGGTGCGGGGCGCGCCGGTCAACACGCTGAACAATCCGACGAGTTACTGGATACCCCGGCACTCCCGGCGGGTGTTCGTGGAGCGGGTGGACCTGGTGTGCGGGGTGGGGTACGACCGGGCGGCCGGTGCCCGGTTCCACCGGCTGCCCCGGGTGGTGTCGAACCTGGGGGTGTTCGACTTCGCCACGCCGGACCGCTCGATGCGGCTGGCGGCCCGGCATCCGGGGGTGGCGGTGGCGGAGATCGTGGCGGCGACGGGCTTCGCCCTGACGATCCCGGACGAGGTGCCGTACACGCGTGACCCGACGGCGGAGGAGCTGCGGTTGATCCGTGCGGTGATCGACCCGGCGAACACGCGGGAGCGGGAGGTGGGGCGGTGACGCGGACGCTGGACACGGCGCTGACCCGGCTGGTGGGGGTCCGGCATCCGGTGGTCCAGACGGGGATGGGCTGGGTCGCGGGCCCCCGGCTGGTGTCGGCCACGGCGAACGCGGGCGCGCTGGGCGTCCTGGCGTCGGCGACGATGACGCCGGACCGGCTGCGGGCGGCGGTGCGGGAGGTGCGGTCGCGGACGTCGGCGCCGTTCGGGGTCAATCTGCGGGCGGACGCGGCGGACGCGGCGGAGCGGGTGCGGATCATCGTGGAGGAGGGCGTGCGGGTGGCGTCCTTCGCGCTGGCCCCGTCACCCGGGCTGATCGCCACGCTGAAGGAGGCGGGGGTGGTCGTGGTGCCCACCGTGGGGGCGCGGCGGCACGCCGAGAAGGTGGCGGCGTGGGGTGCGGACGCGGTGATCGTGCAGGGCGCGGAGGGCGGTGGGCACACCGGGGAGGTGGCGACGACGGTCCTGCTGCCGCAGGTGGTGGACGCGGTGGGGATACCGGTGGTGGCGGCCGGGGGGTTCTGCGACGGGCGGGGGCTGGTGGCGGCGCTGGCGTACGGGGCGGCGGGGATCGCGATGGGCACGCGCTTCCTGCTCACCTCGGACTCGACGGTCCCGGACGCGGTCAAGGCACGGTATCTGTCGGCGGGGGTCGGGGATGTCACGGTCACGCGTGCGGTGGACGGTCTCCCCCATCGGATGCTCCGCACGGACCTGGTGCGGGATCTGGAGCGCGCGGGCCGGGTGCGGGCCCTGCTCCGCGCGCTGCGTCACGCGGCGGCCTTCCGCCGGGTCTCCGGTCTCGGGCCGCGGGCGCTGCTGCACGACGGGCGGGCCCTGCGGCACGGCAAGGACCTCACCTGGGCGCAGGTGCTGCTGGCCGCCAGCACGCCGATGCTGCTCAAGGCGTCCATGGTGGACGGCGATCCGGACGCGGGGGTGATGGCCTCGGGCCAGGTGGCCGGTCTGATAGCCGACCTGCCGTCCTGCGAGGCCCTGATCACCCGCGTCATCGAGGAGGCCGACGCCATCCTGACGACCCTGACATCCCCTGAACTCCGCACGCCCCAACGTCCTTAGGGGTGGGGTGTCGTACGACGTGGGGGCGGCGGAGGTTGTCGTACGGCTGCCGGGCGGTGGGGGCCGATCGCGCAGTTCCCCGCGCCCCTTGGCACCGGCCTGGCACCCTCGCGTACGACGTGGGGGTCGGCGGAGGTTGTCGTACGGCTACCGGGCGGTGGGGGCCGATCGCGCAGTTCCCCGCGCCCCTTGGCACCGGCCTGGCACCCTCGCGTACGACGTGGGGGCGGCGGAGGTTGTCGTACGGCTGCCGGGCGGTGGGGGCCGATCGCGCAGTTCCCCGCGCCCCTTGGCACCGGCCAGGCACCCTCGCGTAGGACGTGGGGGTCGGCGGAGGTTGTCGTACGGCTGCCGGTCCGGTGGGGGCTGATCGCGCAGTTCCCCGCGCCCCTGGGGGGGTGACCCTCCCCATGCGGGCCAAGCGCACTCTCTCGTACGACGTGGGGGGCGGCAAAGGTGTCGTACGGGTACCGGTCCGGTGGGGGCTGGTCGCGCAGTTCCCCGCGCCCCTGGGGGGCGACCTTCCCCGTGCCGGTCAGGCGCACCCCCTAGGGGCGCGGGGAACTGCGCGATCGGCCACCTCCCACCCGCACCCGCCACAGAACCCGCACCCCCCCCCCACCCCCGACCGCGCCCCAAACCCCCGCGCCCGCGCCCGCGGCCCCCCGAACCGCCGTCCCTCAGATGCGCTCCACGATCGTCACGTTCGCCTGTCCGCCCCCCTCGCACATCGTCTGCAACCCGTACCGACCCCCCGTCCGCTCCAGCTCGTGTACCAGCGTCGTCATCAGCTTCGCTCCGGTCGCCCCCAGGGGATGGCCGAGTGCGATCGCGCCGCCGTTCACATTCACCCGTTCCGCGTCCGCGCCGGTCTCCTTCAGCCAGGCCAGCACCACCGGCGCGAACGCCTCGTTGATCTCGACCAGATCGATGTCGTCGATGCCCAGGCCGGTCTTCTTCAGGGCGTGGGCCGTCGCCGGTATGGGCGCGCTGAGCATCCGGATCGGGTCCTCGCCGCGGACGGAGAGGTGGTGGACCCGCGCGCGGGGCCGCAACCCGTGTTCGCGGACGGCCCGTTCCGAGGCGAGCAGCAGGGCCGCGGCGCCGTCGGAGACCTGGGAGGAGCAGGCGGCGGTGACGGTGCCGCCGTCGATGACCGGCTTGAGCGCGGCCATCTTCGCGAGGGAGGTGTCCCGGCGGGGCCCTTCGTCGGTGACGCACTCCCCGCAGGGGACGGTCTCGCGGGCGAAGCGGCCCTCGTCGATGGCGCGGACCGCCCGCTGATGGGAGCGCAGCGCGAACTCCTCCTGGTCCACGCGGCTGATACCCCATTTCGCGGCGATCATCTCGGCACCGGCGAACTGGTTGACGGGCCGGTCGCCGTAGCGGGCGCGCCAGCCCTCGCTTCCGGCGAAGGGTCCCTCGGTGAAGCCGAGCGGGGCGGCGGCCTGGCGGGTGGCGTAGGCGATGGGGATCTGCGACATGTTCTGCACGCCCCCGGCGACCACCAGGTCCTGGGTGCCGGACAGCACGCCCTGGGCGGCGAAGTGCAGGGCCTGCTGGGAGGACCCGCACTGGCGGTCGACGGTGACGCCAGGCACCTCCTCGGGAAGTCCGGCGGCCAGCCAGCAGGTGCGGGCGATGTCCCCGGCCTGGGGTCCGACGGTGTCCAGGCAGCCGAAGACGACGTCCTCGACGGCCGCCGGGTCCACCCCGGCCCGGTCCATCAGTTCCTTGAGCACCCGCGCGCCCAGGTCGGCCGGGTGGACCGCGCTGAGTCCTCCTCCGCGCCGCCCGACGGGTGTACGGACCGCTTCGACGATGTATGCCTCGGCCATGTCGGCTCCCTCACGTCCCCCCGTGCGGTGGGACAGTCGGCGACCCCGGGGCGGGGTCACTCGCGTACGGCGATCCCGTCCAGCACCATCGACAGATACTGGCGGGCGATCTCCTCGGGGCTGTGCTGTCCGCCGGGCCGGTACCAGGAGGCGGCGACCCAGACGGTGTCCCGGACGAACCGGTAGGTGAGCCGGATGTCGAGGTCGGCGCGGAAGACCCGGTCGGCGACGCCCCGCTCCAGCGTGGACAGCCAGGTGCGTTCGAACTTGCGCTGGGACTCGGCGAGGAACTCGAACCGTTCCTGGGCGGCGAGTTGGCGGGACTCCTTCTGGTAGATGGCGACGGCGGCGCGATGCCGGTCGATCTCCCGGAACGACTCGGTGACCAGCGCCTCCAGCGTCTCGCGGGGACCGAGCGTGGCGCCCAGTACACCGTCGTAGCCGTCCCACAGCTCGTCGAGGAAGCTGCGCAGGATCTCCTCCAGCATCGATTCCTTGGAGTCGAAGTGGTAGTAGAGGCTGCCCGCGAGCATCCCGGCCTCGTCGGCGATCTTGCGTACGGTCGTGGCGTTGTAGCCCTGCTCGGCGAACACCTCGGCGGCGGTGCGGAGCAGCTCGCGGCGCCGCTCGGGGGCGGCGGTCACCTGGGGCTTCTTCTTGTTCGGCACATACACATTGTGGTCCTGCACATGACGGGGCCGACGGGGCCGGGGCGTCTCGAGGGGTCAGGGGTGTCTGCTGCTGACGGAGACGACCTCGCCGGTGAGGTACGAGGAGTAGCCGGAGGCCAGGAAGACGATCACATTGGCGACCTCCCAGGGTTCGGCGTGGCGGCCGAACGCCTCGCGTGCGGTGAGGTCGGCGAGGAGTTCGGGGCTGGTGACCTTGGCGAGATGCGGGTGCAGGGCGAGGCTCGGGGCGACGGCGTTGACCCGGACGCCGTGTTCCACCGCCTCGATCGCGGCGCATCGGGTCAGGGCCATCACCCCGGCCTTGGCGGCGGCGTAGTGCGCCTGTCCGGCCTGGGCGCGCCAGCCGAGGACCGAGGCGTTGTTGACGACGACCCCGCCGGTGCCGGTGGCGCGGAAGATCCGCAGGGCGGCGCGCAGACAGCGGAAGGTGCCGTTCAGGGTGACGTCCAGGACGCGGGACCACTGGTCGTCGGTCATGTCGGCCAGCTCCGCCGTACCGCCGAGGCCGGCGTTGTTGACCACCACGTCCAGCCGCCCGTGCGTCTCCACGACCGCGTCGAACAGCGCCCGCACCTCGGCGTCGTCGGTGACATCGCAGCGTACGGCGGTGACCGCGGTGCCGAACTCGGCCGCCAGCTCGGCCTCGTGGTCCTTGAGGCGCCGCGCGTGGGCGTCGCTGACGACGACCCGGGCGCCCTCCTCCAGCAGCCGCCGGGCGGTCGCCCCGCCGATTCCGGCCCCGGCCGCCGCCGTCACCACCGCCGTACGACCGGCCAGCAGGCCGTGACCTGGGACGTAGGCGGGACTCTCGACGTCTGTCATAGCCCCACGGTAATCTACCAAACACTTGTTAGGGAAGGACCTCCGTGGATCTCACCCACTCCCCCGCCGACGAAGCGTTCCGCGCCGAAGCCCGCGCCTGGCTCCGCGCCCACGTGCCCCGCGCCCCGCTGCCCTCCCTGGAGACCGCCGACGGCTTCGCGGCGCACCGCGCGTGGGAGGCCGAACTCGCCGCCGACCGCTGGTCGGTGGTGTCCTGGCCGGTCGAGTACGGCGGACGGGACGCCGGTCTGATGCGCTGGCTGGTGTTCGAGGAGGAGTACTGGGCGGCGGACGCCCCGGGCCGGGTCGGGCAGAACGGGATCGCGCTGCTCGCCCCGACCCTGCTCGACCACGGCACACCGCAGCAGCGCGCGCGGGTACTGCCCCCGATGGCGACCGGCGAGGTGGTGTGGGCGCAGGCGTGGTCCGAGCCGGACGCGGGCTCGGACCTGGCGGCGCTGCGCGCGCGGGCCCGCCGTACGGACGGCGGCTGGCTGCTGTCCGGGCACAAGACCTGGTCGTCCCGCGCGGCCTTCGCCGATCGCGCGTTCGGCCTGTTCCGCAGTGACCCCGACACGCCGAAACCCCATCAGGGCCTGACCTATGTGATGTTCGACCTGCGGGCGCCGGGCGTCACGGTCCGTCCGATCGCCCGGCTGGACGGCCGCCCGGCGTTCGCCGAGATCTTCCTCGACGAGGTCTTCGTCCCGGACGAGGAGGTGATCGGCGAGCCCGGCCAGGGCTGGCGGATCGCCATGTCCACCGCCGCCAACGAGCGCGGACTGACCCTGCGCTCCCCCGGCCGCTTCCTCGCCGCGGCCGACCGGCTGGCCGCGCTCTGGCGGGCGCGGGGCAGCCCCGCCGTGCACCGCGCGCGGGTGGCCGAAGCGCTGACCGGCGCCCGCGCGTACCAACTGTTCACCTACGCCGCCGCGACCCGGTTCCTGGACGGCGAGCCGTTCGGCCCGGAGTCCAGCCTGAACAAGGTGTTCTGGTCGGAGCTGGATATCGCGCTCACCGAGACGGCCCTCGATCTGCTCGGCGAGGACGGCGAGTCCGCCGCCACGGACTGGGCGGAGCGGTACGTCTTCGCGCTGGCCGGGCCGATCTACGCGGGCACCAACGAGATCCAGCGGGACATCGTCGCCGAGCGGCTGCTCGGCCTGGAGAGGGGACGCCGCTGATGCGTCTGCGCCCGGACCCCGAGCAGCGTGCCTTCGCCGCCTCCCTCGGCACCCTGCTGACCAAGGCCGACACGCCCGCCGTGATCCGGGAGTGGAGCCGGGGCGCGCACCCGCGCGGACGCGCCCTGTGGTCCCGTATCGCCGACGCGGGCGTGTTCGCGCTGGCCGTCCCGGAGGCGTACGGCGGTCTCGGCGCCCGGCCCGCCGATCTGGCCGTCGCCTTCACCGAACTGGGCCGCCACGCCGTACCGGGGCCGCTGGTGGAGACGGTCGCCGCCGCCGCGCTGCTGACCGCGCTGCCCGATCCCGGCCCCGCCGGGCGGCTGCTGCCCGCGCTGGCCCGGGGCGAGACCCTGGCGACGCTCGCACCGCCCGGGTCGGGGTACGCCCTCGACGGGGACGCGGCCGATCTGCGTCTCGCGCTCTCGCCGGACGCCCTGCGCGCGGCGCCCGGTCACGGCCCGGTCAGCCCGTCCCTGGACCCGGCCCGGCGCCGCACCCCGCTGCTGCCCGGCGGTGAACTGCTCGCCGCCGACCCGCCGCTGGCCACGGCCGTGTCCTGGGCCCGGCTCGCCACCGCCGCCCAGGCCCTCGGTGTCGGCCTCGCCCTGCTGGACCGCACGGTCGAACAAGTCAAGGCGCGCCGCCAGTTCGGGGTGCCGATCGGTTCCTTCCAGAGCGTCAAGCACCGGCTGGCGGACGCGCGGATCGCCCTGGACTTCGCCGCCCCGCTCGTCCTCGGCGCCGCCCTCACCATGGCACCGGCCGACCTCGCCGCCGCCAAGGCGAGAGCCTGCGAGGCGGCGTACACGACGGCCCGTACGGCGCTGCATCTGCATGGCGCGCTGGGCTACACGGCGGAGTACGACCTGTCGCTGTGGCTGCTGAAGGCACGGGCGCTGCGGGGGGCGTGGGGGACGCCCGAGGAGTGCGTGACGGCGGTACTGGACGGGCACGGCGACGGGCACGGCGGCGGGCACGGCCCGGACCAGGGACAACAAAGCGGCGCCTGCCCCTAGTCCGGTCGGGGACGAGGCAGACGCCGTCTGCGGGTGGTCGGGGGGACATCCCTGGAGCGCCCCAGGAACGTCCCCCGGACATCCCGCCCGTACGCCGTTGTACGGGAGGTCTGAAGGAGGCTCAGGACGGACCCGCAGGCCCTGTCCTCAGACCACTCAGGTCATTCGAGTCGTTCGGGTCACCCTGGCGCCCAAGGCCACCCAGGTCACCCCGGACCACTTGGGCCCCCGGTCACCCAGAGTCGCCCAAGTCACCGGCGTCACACCACCAACGCCCGATCCGTAGGCCGAACAGGCGCGGGCAGCTCACTCACCCCCGTGAGGAACCGATCCACCCCCCGCGCGGCCGACCGCCCCTCGGCGATCGCCCACACGATGAGCGACTGCCCCCGCCCGGCGTCCCCGGCGACGAAGACACCCGGCACAGTGGTCTGGTACTCCCCGTCCCGCGCGATGTTCCCCCGCGCGTCGAGGTCAAGACCGAACTGCTCGACCAGCCCGTTCTCCGTGTCGGTGCCGGTGAAGCCCATGGCGAGGGTGACCAGCTGGGCCGGGATCTTCCGCTCGGTGCCCGGCTTCTGGGTGAGCCCGCCGTCCACGAACTCGACCTCGGCCAGATGCAGCCACTGCACGTTCCCGTCCTCGTCGCCCTCGAAGTGGGTGGTGGAGACGGAGTAGACCCGCTCGCCGCCCTCCTCGTGCGCGGAGGTGACCTTGTAGAGGAGCGGGAAGGTGGGCCAGGGCTGGGAGACCGGGTGCCGGTCGTCGTTGGGGCGGGGCATGATCTCCAGCTGGGTCACCGACGCGGCGCCCTGCCGGTGGGCGGTGCCCACGCAGTCGGCGCCGGTGTCGCCGCCGCCGATGACGACGACGTGCTTGCCGGCGGCGGTGATCGGCGGGGCGACGTAGTCGCCCTCCTGGACCTTGTTGGCGAGCGGCAGGTACTCCATGGCCTGGTGGATGCCGGTCAGCTCGCGGCCGGGGACGGGCAGGTCACGGGCGGTGGTGGCGCCGACGGCGAGGACGACGGCGTCGTAGCGCTTCTTCAGGTCGCCGGCCTTCAGGTCGCGGCCGATCTCGACGCCGGTGCGGAACCGGGTGCCCTCCGCGCGCATCTGCTCGATACGGCGGTTGATGTGCCGCTTCTCCATCTTGAACTCGGGGATGCCGTAGCGCAGCAGGCCGCCGACGCGGTCGGCGCGCTCGTAGACGGCGACCGTGTGCCCGGCCCGGGTGAGCTGCTGGGCGGCGGCGAGTCCGGCCGGGCCCGAGCCGATCACGGCGACGGTCTTGCCGGACAGCCGCTCGGGGATCTGCGGGGCGACCTCGCCGGTCTCCCACGCCTTGTCGATGATGGAGACCTCGACGTTCTTGATGGTGACGGCGGGCTGGTTGATGCCGAGGACGCACGCCGACTCGCAGGGCGCCGGGCACAGACGGCCGGTGAACTCGGGGAAGTTGTTGGTGGCGTGCAGCCGCTCGGAGGCCGCCGCCCAGTCCTCGCGGTAGGCGTAGTCGTTCCACTCGGGGATCAGGTTCCCGAGCGGACAGCCGTTGTGGCAGAACGGGATGCCGCAGTCCATGCAGCGCCCGGCCTGCTTGCTGATGATCGGCAGCAGGGAGCCGGGGACGTAGACCTCGTTCCAGTCCCGCAGCCGGACGTCGACCGGGCGGGAGGTGGCGGTCTCACGGCCGTGGTTCAGGAAGCCCTTCGGGTCAGCCATGGGTCGCCGCCTCCATCATCTTCTCGGTGATCTCGGTCTCGGAGAGACCCGCTCGCTCGGCGGCGTCCTTGGCGGCGAGCACTGCCTTGTACGTACTGGGGATGATCTTGCTGAACCGGGCGGCGGCGGCCGGCCAGTCGGCGAGCAGCTTCCCGGCGACGGTGGAGCCGGTCTCCTCGGCGTGGCGGCGCACCACGTCGTGCAGCCAGTCCCGGTCGTCGTCGGTGAGGGCTTCGACGGCGGCCTGGTTGCCGGTGTTGACGTTGTCCCGGTCGAGGTCGATGACGTAGGCGACGCCGCCGGACATGCCCGCCGCGAAGTTGCGGCCGGTCTCGCCGAGGACGACGGCGTGGCCGCCGGTCATGTACTCGCAGCCGTGGTCGCCGACGCCCTCGGAGACCACCAGCGCGCCGGAGTTGCGGACGCAGAAGCGTTCGCCGACCTTGCCGCGCAGGAACAGCTCACCGCCGGTGGCGCCGTAGGCGAGGGTGTTGCCCGCGATGGTGGAGTACTCGGCGAGGTGGTCGGCGCCCCGGTCGGGGCGGACGATGACCCGGCCGCCGGACAGGCCCTTGCCGACGTAGTCGTTGGCGTCGCCCTCGAGGCGCAGGGTGACTCCGCGGGGCAGGAAGGCGCCGAAGGACTGGCCCGCGCTGCCGGTGAAGGTGATGTCGACGGTGTCGTCGGGGAGTCCGGCGCCGCCGAACTTCTTGGTGACCTCGTGGCCGAGCATGGTGCCGACCGTGCGGTTGATGTTGCGGATGGCGACCTGGGCGCGCACCGGCTGGGCGTCGGCGGCCGAGTCGGCGGCCAGCGCGTCGGCGGCGAGCTTGATCAGCTCGTTGTCGAGGGCCTTGGCGAGGCCGTGGTCCTGCTCGATCAGCTGATGGCGGACGGCGCCCTCGGGCAGGTCGGGGACGTGGAACAGCGGGGCGAGTTCCAGGCCCTGGGCCTTCCAGTGGTCGACGGCCCGGGTGACGTCGAGGACCTCGGCGTGGCCGACGGCCTCCTCGATGGTGCGGAAGCCGAGTTCGGCGAGGAGTTCGCGGACCTCTTCGGCGATGAAGGTGAAGAAGTTGACGACGTGCTCGGCCTTGCCTGCGAACCGGTCGCGCAGCACCGGGTTCTGGGTGGCGATGCCGACCGGGCAGGTGTCCAGGTGGCAGACGCGCATCATGACGCAGCCGGACACCACGAGCGGCGCGGTGGCGAAGCCGAACTCCTCGGCGCCGAGCAGCGCGGCGATGACGACGTCCCGGCCGGTCTTGAGCTGGCCGTCGGTCTGGACGACGATCCGGTCGCGCAGGCCGTTGAGCAGCAGGGTCTGCTGGGTCTCGGCGAGGCCGAGTTCCCAGGGGCCGCCCGCGTGCTTGAGGGAGGTGAGCGGGGAGGCGCCGGTGCCGCCGTCGTGCCCGGAGATCAGGACGACGTCGGCGTGCGCCTTGGAGACTCCGGCGGCGACGGTGCCGACACCGACCTCGGAGACCAGCTTGACGTGGATGCGCGCCGTCGGGTTGGCGTTCTTCAGGTCGTGGATCAGCTGGGCGAGGTCTTCGATGGAGTAGATGTCGTGGTGCGGGGGCGGCGAGATGAGGCCGACGCCGGGCGTGGAGTGCCGGGTCTTGGCGACCCAGGGGTAGACCTTGTGGCCGGGGAGCTGGCCGCCCTCGCCGGGCTTGGCGCCCTGGGCCATCTTGATCTGGATGTCGTCGGCGTTGACCAGGTACTCGGAGGTGACGCCGAAGCGGCCGGAGGCGACCTGCTTGATGGCGGAGCGGCGGGCGGGGTCGTAGAGCCGCTCCGGGTCCTCGCCGCCCTCGCCGGTGTTGGACTTGCCGCCGAGCTGGTTCATGGCGATGGCGAGGGTCTCGTGGGCCTCGCGGGAGATGGAGCCGTAGGACATGGCTCCGGTGGAGAACCGCTTGACGATCTCGGAGACCGGCTCGACCTCGTCCACCGGGATGGCGGGGCGGTCGGAGGTGAAGCCGAAGAGGCCGCGCAGTGTCATCAGCCGCTCGGACTGCTCGTTCACGCGCTCGGTGTACTTCTTGAAGATGTCGTAGCGGGCGGTGCGGGTGGAGTGCTGGAGGCGGAAGACCGTCTCGGGGTCGAAGAGGTGCGGCTCGCCCTCGCGGCGCCACTGGTACTCGCCCCCTATCTCCAGGGCGCGGTGCGCGGGCGCGATACCGGAGGCGGGGTACGCCTTGGCGTGCCGGGCGGCGACCTCCTGGGCGACGACGCCGAGTCCGATGCCGCCGATCTTGGAGGTGGTGCCGTTGAAGTACTTCTCGACCAGGGCCGCTTCGAGCCCGACGGCCTCGAAGACCTGGGCGCCCCGGTAGGAGGCGACGGTGGAGATGCCCATCTTGGACATCACCTTGAGGACGCCCTTGCCAAGCGCGTAGATCAGATTGCGGATGGCCTGCTCGGGCTCCATGCCGGGCAGGAAGGTCCCGGCGCGGACCAGGTCCTCGACGGACTCCATGGCCAGATACGGGTTGACGGCGGCGGCGCCGTAGCCGATGAGCAGGGCGACGTGGTGGACCTCGCGGACGTCCCCGGCCTCGACCAGCAGGCCCACGTGGGTGCGCTGCTTGGTGCGGATGAGGTGGTGGTGGACGGCGGCGGTGAGCAGCAGCGACGGCATCGGGGCGTGCTCGGCGTCGGAGTGCCGGTCGGAGAGCACGATGAGCCGGGCGCCGTTCTCGATGGCGGCGTCGGCCTCGGCGCAGATCTCCTCGATCCGGGCGGCGAGGGCGTCGCCGCCGCCGTGCACCCGGTAGAGGCCGGAGAGGGTGGCGGCCTTGAAGCCGGGCATGTCGCCGTCGGCGTTGATGTGGATGAGCTTGGCCAGCTCGTCGTTGTCGATCACCGGGAAGGGCAGGGTGACCGTGCGACAGGACGCGGACGTCAGGTCGAGGAGGTTGGCGGAGGGGCCCAGCGGGGAGCGCAGCGAGGTGACCAGCTCTTCCCGGATGGCGTCCAGGGGCGGGTTGGTGACCTGCGCGAACAGCTGGGTGAAGTAGTCGAACAGCAGCCGGGGGCGCTCGGAGAGGGCGGCGATCGGCGAGTCGGTGCCCATGGAGCCGATGGGTTCGGCGCCGGCCTTCGCCATCGGGGCGAGGATGACCCGCAGTTCCTCCTCGGTGTAGCCGAAGGTCTGCTGACGGCGGGTCACGGAGGCGTGGGTGTGCACGATGTGCTCGCGCTCGGGCAGGTCGCCCAGCTCGATCTCCCCGGCGTCCAGCCACTCGGCGTAGGGCTGGTCGGCGGCGAGGGCGGCCTTGATCTCGTCGTCCTCGATGATGCGGTGCTCGGCGGTGTCGACGAGGAACATGCGGCCGGGCTGGAGGCGGCCCTTGCGGACCACCTTGGCGGGGTCGATGTCGAGGACGCCGACCTCGGAGCCGAGGACGACGAGTCCGTCGTCGGTGACCCAGTAGCGGCCGGGGCGCAGTCCGTTGCGGTCGAGGACCGCGCCGACCTGGGTGCCGTCGGTGAAGGTGACGCAGGCCGGGCCGTCCCAGGGCTCCATCAGGGTGGCGTGGAACTGGTAGAAGGCGCGGCGGGCCGGGTCCATGGAGTCATGGTTCTCCCATGCCTCCGGGATCATCATCAGCACCGAGTGGGGCAGGGAGCGTCCGCCGAGGTGGAGCAGTTCCAGGACCTCGTCGAAGGACGCGGAGTCGGAGGCGGCGGGGGTGCAGACGGGGAAGATCCGCTCCAGCGCGCGGTCGCCGAACAGGTCGGAGACGAGCTGGGACTCACGGGCGCGCATCCAGTTGCGGTTGCCCATGACGGTGTTGATCTCACCGTTGTGGGCGACGAACCGGTACGGGTGGGCGAGCGGCCAGGACGGGAAGGTGTTGGTGGAGAACCGGGAGTGGACCAGGGCGATGGCGGAGGCGAAGCGCCGGTCGGACAGGTCCGGGAAGAAGGGCTCCAGCTGGCCGGTGGTCAGCATGCCCTTGTAGACGATGGTCCGCGCGGACAGCGACGGGAAGTACACATCGGCCTCGCGCTCGGCGCGCTTGCGCAGCACGAACGCCTTGCGGTCGAGGTCGATGCCGGTCGAGGAGCCGTCGGTGACGAACAGCTGCCGGAAGACGGGCATCGTGGAGCGGGCGGTGGCGCCGAGGAGCTGGGGGGCGACGGGGACCTCGCGCCAGCCGAGGACGGTCAGGCCCTCGTCGGCGGCGATCGTCTCGATATGCGAGACGGCGGCGTCGGTGGTGGCCTCCGGGAGGAAGGCGATACCGACGGCGTACGCTCCGGCCTCGGGCAGCTGGAATCCGGCCACCTCACGGAGGAAGGCATCGGGCACCTGGGAGAGGATGCCGGCCCCGTCGCCGGAGTCCGGCTCGGAGCCGGTGGCACCGCGGTGCTCCAGGTTCCGCAGTACCGTCAGGGCCTGTTCCACCAGCGTATGGCTGGCCTCGCCAGTGAGGGTGGCCACGAAACCGACGCCGCACGCGTCGTGCTCATTGCGGGGGTCGTACATTCCCTGCGCGGCAGGGCGAGCATCCATGAAGGACCACTTCTGGCCAGTCGTGGAGTGCTGGGACGGCTGGTGCGGCGTACGCATCGGCTCTCCCGTCGTCGTCATGTGGCTGAGGGTGCTCACCAGGGCTTTCGCGCGCTGGGGAGGTGCCGAGGGACGACGTTGGCCCTCTGCGAGAGTGCAAAATTTCGTGCAGGTTACATGATGGGACGGCTCTCGGGAACCGGATACACCATTCCAACATGCGGACATCGCGGCGGGTACGCGACATCGGACACCGCGCGCGGCGGCGGAAGTTTCACGGGGGCCGATGAGAACAGATCGATGTCCGTCGGCCCGAGAGGAGGGAGAGCGGGCGTCGTCGCCAGCCCCACCGGTGTACGGCAGGCCTCATTGCCTACAGCGCTTACGGCTCATGCCCAGTGGTCACGTGCCCGAAACCAGGCAGTAATGGCTGGCTATGCGGTCCCACGCATACGTTCCAGCCGCGTCACCCTACAGCGGTTCCGAACAGTGTGCCCAGGAGGTACGTCACACCGGCCGCCGCGCCGCCCAGCGCGAGCTGCCTGAGCCCGCTGTACCACCAGCTCCGCGCGGTCACCTTGGACACCACCGCGCCGCAGGCGAACAGCCCGACAAGAGCCACCAGCACGGCCGGCCACAGCGCGCTCGCCCCGAGCAGATACGGCAGGACGGGCAGCAGCGCGCCGAGCGCGAACGCGCCGAAGCTGGACCCGGCGGCCACCAGCGGCGACGGCAGATCGCCGGGGTCGACGCCCAGTTCCTCCCGGGCGTGGATCTCCAGCGCCTGTTCGGGGTCCCGGGACAGCTGCCGGGCGACCTCGCCAGCGAGGTCCGCGTCGACGCCCCGCGTCTCGTACAGCCGGGCCAGCTCCGCCTGCTCGGCCTGCGGGTGCTTGCGCAGCTGGCGCCGCTCGACGTCCAGCTCGGCCTGGACCAGCTCCCGCTGCGAGGCGACCGAGGTGTACTCCCCGGCGGCCATGGAGAAGGCGCCCGCGGCGAGCCCCGCGAGCCCGGTCAGCACGATGGTCTGCTGACCGGCGGCACCGCCCGCGACACCGGTCATCAGGGCGAGGTTGGAGACCAGCCCGTCCATGGCACCGAACACGGCCGGACGCAGCCAGCCGCCGTTCACATCGCGATGCGTGTGGTTGTCGCGGTGCGCCGCGTGGAGTGTCGCCCCGGTGTCGATGATGGCCATGGCCGCCGCCCCTCAAAATATCCACATTAGACAAATTCTACTTCTCGACACCACCCAGACTACGCTCCGCGCGCCCCCCTCGCCACCAAGGGAAGCATGGCCTAACCTGCACCTTTACCCTCCTTCGCTCATCCGATTAATAGCCCGCTCATATGTCGACCGGGTGATGCTGGGGCTTCTGAGGCTGGAGGGCGGGCCCGGCCGGGGACAGTTCCGCACATGGGTCCCGCGCGTGGACCGCGCCCCGCGGTCGGGCACCCGACGCCGCGGACCCGGAGAGGAGAGACCGCCATGGCATCCATCGCCTGCGTTCCCTCGGTCCCGGCCCCCGGCGACGCCGCCGCACTCCGTGAGCGGGCGCGCGGCGCCCTGCTCGGGCTGGCCGTCGGCGACGCCCTCGGCGCCCCGGCGGAGAATCTACGGCCCTCCGAGATCCGGGCCCGCTGGGGCCGCATCACCGGGTACGTCGTGGACCGCCCCGCCGGGACCGACGACACCGAGTACGCGATCTTCTCCGGGCTGCTGCTCGCCCGGCACGGCTCCGCGCTCACCCCCGCCCACGCCGAGGCGGCCTGGCACGCCTGGATCGCGGACCGCGCGGAGGGCCCGTTCCGGGGCGCCGGATTCAGCGAGCGGGGCACCCTGGAGAACCTCCGCCGGGGCCTGGCCGCCCCCATCTCCGCCCAGCACCGGCACGCCTGGAGCGACGGTCTCGCCATGCGCGCCGCGCCCTTCGGCGTCTTCGCCGCGGGCCGCCCCGCCGAGGCCGCCCGGCTGGTCGCGATCGACGGCGCGGTCAGCCACGAGGGCGAGGGCATCTACGGCGGCCAGGCGGTCGCCGCCGGGGTCGCCGCGGCGATGGGCGGCGCGTCCGTCATCGCGGTGGTCGCCGCCGCGCTCGCCGTCGTCCCCGACGACTCCTGGACGGCCCGCTCGCTACGCCGCGCGGTCACCGTCGCCCACCGCGGCGAACGCGCGGTGCGCTCCGCCGTGGTGATCGGCGGCTACCCCTGGACCGACCTCGCCCCCGAGGCCGTCGCCCTCGCCTTCGGCGCCTACGCGGCAGCCGACGGCGACGTCCGCGAGGCGGTGCTGACCGCCGTCAACATGGGCCGCGACGCCGATACGACGGCGGCGGTGGCGGGCGCGCTGGCGGGCGCCACCCGGGGCGTCTCGGCGATCCCCGAGGACTGGGCGGCGGCGATCGGCCCGGCGCGCGGCAGCTGCCTCCCGTCGATGGCGGGCCACCACGTCCTGGAGGTCGCGGACCTGCTGACCCCGGAGGAGACACCGTGACCCCAGCACCCCCGTACATCGACGGCCCAGGCCCGACCCCCGACACCGACCACCCCCCACAGCCCCACCCGGACCGCCCCACGAACACCGACCACGCCACACAAACCCACCCGGACCGGACCACCGACACCGACGACAACACACGACCCCACCCAGGCCGGACCACCGACACCGACGACCCCCCACGGCCGACCACCGACACCGACCATCCCCCACGGCCGACCACCGACACCGACCATCCCCCACGGCCGACCACCGACACCGACCACCCCCCACGCACCCACCCACGGCCGACAACCGACACCAACCACCCCCCGCCCCCCCACCCACGGCCAGCCACCGACGGCGATCACCCCCCACGGACTCGACCCGCACCCGTCGAGGCGACCCGCACGGGCGGTGCGGGTGGGAAACAAAAGGCCGATGGCGAAGCCGAGGCGAAACACCCCAACCCCCCACACCCCACACCCCGCAAAGTAGAGGGCCTCCTGCTAGGCCTAGCCGCAGGCGACGCCGCCGGGTGGCCCGCCGCGCGCCACCGCGCCGCCCGGATGCCCGAATGGACCCGCCGCCTCACCCGTGAACTCGACACCTTCGCCGAGCACAACGCCACCACCACCCTCCCCGTCCCCATCGCCCTCAACCAGCCCCCCGAGCCCCTCCGCCTGGGCCCCTCCGACGACGCCGAGTGGGCCGCGTTCGCCGCCGAGGCGGTGCTGCGCGCCGGCGACGACACCGCCCTCGGCGACCTCAGCCGCACCCGCCGGATGCGCGCCGCCATCGACCTCACCTGGAACGCCGTGGCCAGCGAGGTCGCCGCCGCGGCGGACCGCGCACCCGAGGTCGAGTCCGCCGTACTCCCCCTGCGCGCCCGGATCTCGGTGCGCGCGGGGCTCGGCAATCTCGCCGCCGGACTGCGCCCGCCCGCCACCGGCCACGACAACCCGCACTACTTCGACGACGCCGCCTGCGTCCGCGCCTGTGTGCTCGCCGTCGCCCACCCCGGCGACCCCGTGCACGCCGCCGACCTCGCCGAGTTCGACGCCCGCTACACCCAGGACGGCGACGGGGTGCACGGCGCCCGCGCGATGGCCGCCGCCATCTCCCTCGCCCTGGCCGGCGCGGACGTCGACACCTGTGTCCGGGCGGCGGTCGCCGAACTCCCCGAGGCGACCGAGATCGGCCGCAACGCCCGGCACGCCCTCGACCTCGCCCGCACCACCGGCGACGACGCCTTCGCGCTGATCCCGCTGCTGGAGCACCAGATCGTCGACCACGTCTACAGCTACGGCATCGCCGCCGCCGAGACCGTCCCGGTCGCCCTCGCGCTGGCCACCGCCGCCCGCGGCCGGATCGCCGCCGCCGTCCCGGCCGCCGCCTGTCTGTCCCGGGTGGCGGACTCCGCGCCCGCCCTCGCGGGGGCGCTCACCGGCGCGCTCGGCGGTGGCGCCGCGATCCCCGCGCCCTGGCGAGCCACCTGCCGCACCCTCTCCGGCTGCGCCCTGCCCCGCCTCACCGGCACCGACCTGGTGGAACTCGCCGAACTCCTGGAAGCCGTACAACCGCCGCCGCCAGGAGGATGATTCGGTGCATGACCCCCGAAGAACCCCAAACCCCCACCCTCAGCCAGCAGGCACCCTCCCTCGAAGAACGGATCACCGGCGCCCTGGTCGGCGCGGCCGTCGGTGACGCGCTCGGCGGCCCGGTCGAGGGATACACCCCCGAGCAGATCACGGACCGCCACGGCGGCCGGGTGCGAGGCGTCGTCGGCCCGTGGAACGGCGACGCCTGGCGCACGGCCCGCCCCATCGCCCCGTACCACAAGGGCGACGGACATGTCACCGACGACACCTTGATGACCCACGCCCTGGTCCGGGTCTACGACCGCGTCCGCGACCACCTCGACGCGTACGCGATCGCCGACCACCTGGTCCCGGACCTGATGACCACCCCCCGGTGGATTCCGGAACTGGAGGCCGAGGCGCTCCCGCTCCAGCGGATCTTCCTGGCCGAGAAATGGCTCGTGGCCCGGCTGCACTACGGCCACGCCGACCCGCGCGAGGCGGGCACCGGCAACATCGTCAACTGCGGGGCCGCGATGTACATGGCCCCGGTCGGCCTGGTCAACGCGGGCAACCCGCAAGGGGCGTACACCGAGGCCCTGGAGATCGCGGGCGCCCACCAGTCGTCGTACGGCCGGGAGGCGGCGGCCGTGTTCGCGGCGGGCGTCGCGGCGGCCTGCGTCCCCGGCGCGACCCCCGAGTCGGTGATCACCGTCTGTCTGTCGCTGGCGAAGGACGGCACCCGGACGGCGATCGAGGCGGTCTGCGAGGAGGCCGCCCGCCACCGGCACTTCGAGACGGCGCTCGGCGCGCTGCGTACGGCGGTGGCCCCGTTCGACACGGTCGGCCCCGACTACCGCGCCCCCTCGCTGGGCGCCCGCCGCCCGTCCCGGCTGCACAGCATCGAGGAACTCCCCGTCGCCCTGGGGATGCTGCTGATCGCGGCGGGCGACTACGGCCCGGCGGTGCTGGGTTCGGTGAACTACGGCCGGGACTGCGACTCCATCGCCACCATGGCGGGCGCCCTCGCCGGAGCGCTGGGCTCGCCCGTCCCCGCACCGTGGGCGAAGACCGTCGCCGAGGCCAGCCGCCTGGACCTGTGGGCGCCCGCGCGGACCCTCACCGCGGTGGCCCGGGAGGTCTTCCGACAGGACCTCCGCCGCCGCCGCGCCCATGAGCAGGTGTTCGCGGCGCTGGAAGGCCCCGCATGCTGCGTCTGACCTGGGTGCAGCCGGAGGACCTGATCGGCCATGAGCTGGCGCAGGCGGCCCAGGACGGCCGGGAACCGGCGCGGATCGCCGAGCGCTGGGCGGCGGCGGGCGGCCTCCCCGCCCCGGACCGCGCGGGCGCCTCCCCGCACCGCCCGTCGCGCTATCTGCGGCTGCTGGCGGCGGACCTGCTGGACGAACTCGCCGACCTGCCCAGCGCCCTGGCCGAGCACGAGCCGACCGACCTCGCCGCGATCCGGCTGAGCTGCGGACCGTCGGCCGGGGGCGACCCGCACCCGGCGCCCGGCCCGGCGTACCGCGCCCGGCTGCACGCCGCCTGGCTCGGCCGGGCCGTCGGCTGCGTCCTCGGCAAACCGGTCGAGAAACTCCCCCTGACCGGCATCCGCGCCCTCGCCAGAGCCACCGGCAACTGGCCCCTGAACAGCTACTTCACCGCCCGGGGCGTCCCCGAGGAGCTGCTCGCCCGCTACCCCTGGAACCGCCGCTCGGCCCCCACCAGCCTGGCCGAGAACATCGACGGCGCCCCCGAGGACGACGACCTCGACTACCCCCTGCTCAACCTGCTGCTGCTCCAGCGCCACGGCCCCGCGTTCACCACCACCGACGTGGCCCGCGTCTGGCTCGACGAACTCCCCGCGGGCCGCACCTTCACCGCCGAACGCATCGCGTACGGCAATCTCCTCGCCGGGGTCGAGCCCCCGCTCACCGCCCGGTACCGCAACCCGTTCCGGGAGTGGATCGGCGCCCTGATCCGCGCCGACGTGCACGGCTGGACCCACCCCGGGGCGCCCCGGGCCGCCGCCGCCCAGGCACACCGCGACGCCCGCCTCACCCACACCGCGAACGGTGTCTACGCGGCCATGTTCATCGCCGCCACCCTCGCGACCGCCGCCACCGGCACCGCCGACGTCCACACCAGTCTGCGGACCGGACTGACGGTGATCCCGCCGCGCTCCCGGCTCGCCGAAGCCGTCACCCACGCGCTGCGACTGGCCCGCGCCCACACCGACTTCGACACGGTGGTGGATGAACTCCACACCCGGCACGCGGCCTACCACTGGGTCCACGCCATCCCCAACACCGCGCTGATCGCCGCCGCCCTCACCCACGCCGACGGCGACTTCACCGGCTCCATCTGCCGGGTGGTGTCCGGCGGCTGGGACACCGATTCCAACGGCGCCACCGCGGGCAGCGTCGCCGGGCTGCTGGCCGGTTCCCCCGCCGCGCTCCCCGACCGCTGGACCGCGCCCCTGAAGAACCGCCTCGCCACCTCCGTCCGCGGTTTCGACGGCACCGGCTTCGACACCCTGGCGGACCTCACCGCCGCCCTCACCCACCGGGAGACCCCCCACCCATGACCCGGACACCCCCCACGCCGCCCGCCCCGCTCTCCGGTGTGCGCGTCCTCGACCTGGCCACGCTCTTCGCCGGTCCCCTCGCCGCCACCTTCCTCGGCGACTTCGGCGCCGAGGTCGTCAAGGTCGAGCACCCCACCCGCCCCGACCCGTCCCGGGGCCACGGCCCGTCCAAGGACGGCATCGGACTGTGGTGGAAGTTCCTCGGCCGCAACAAACACACGATCACCCTCGATCTGAGCAGGCCGGGCGGACGCGCCACCCTGCTGCGGCTGGCCGCCGGCGCCGATGTGATCGTGGAGAACTTCCGCCCCGGCACCCTGGAGAAATGGGACCTGGGCTGGCCCGAGCTGTCGGCGGTCAACCCCCGGCTGGTCCTCGCCCGGGTCACCGGCTTCGGCCAGTTCGGGCCCAGCGCCCACCGCCCCGGCTTCGGCACCCTCGCCGAGGCCATGAGCGGCTTCGCCGCCCTCACCGGCGAACCGGACGGCCCGCCGACGCTGCCGCCGTTCGGCCTCGCCGACTCCATCGCGGGCCTGGCCACCGCGTACGCCGTGCTCACCGCGCTCGCCGCGCGGGACCGCACCGGCGAGGGCCAGGTGGTGGACATGGCCCTGATCGAACCGATCCTCACCGTCCTCGGCCCCCACCCCACCTGGTACGACCAGCTCGGCCATGTCCAGCAGCGCACCGGCAACCGCTCCGCGAACAACGCCCCGCGCAACACCTACCGCACCGCCGACGGCACCTGGGTCGCCGTCTCCACCTCCGCGCAGTCGATCGCCGAGCGGGTGATGCGCCTGGTCGGCCGCCCGGACCTGATCGACGAGCCCTGGTTCGCCACCGGCGCCGACCGCGCCCGGCACAGCGACGTCCTCGACGCGGCGGTCGGCTCCTGGATCGCCGCCCGCCCCCGCTCCGAGGTGCTCGCCGCCTTCGAGAAGGCGGAGGCCGCCATCGCCCCCGTCCAGGACGTCCGGGACGTGATGGCCGACCCCCAGTACGCGGCGCTGGACACCGTCACCACCGTGGACGACCCCGACCTCGGCCCGCTGCGGATGCAGAACGTCCTGTTCCGGCTGTCCGAGACACCGGGCGCGATCCGCTGGGCGGGCCGGGCGCACGGCGCCGACACCGACACCGTGCTGACCGCCCTCGGCCTGACCGCCGCCGAGGTCACGGCCCTGCGCGAGGAGGGCGCCGTATGACCCCGCCGCCCCCGCTGACCTGGCTTTATGTCCCCGGTGACCGCCCGGACCGGGTGGCCAAGGCGCTCACCAGCGGCGCCGACGTGGTGCTGATCGACCTGGAGGACGCGGTCGCCCCCGACCGCAAGGAGTACGCCCGCGCCGCCACCGCCGACCGGCTCGCCGACCCCCAGCCCGTCCCGGTGCACGTCCGGGTGAACGCCCTGGACGGCCCCTTTGCGGCCCTCGACCTGAAGACCCTGGCCCCGCTGCCCGGCCTGTCCGGTCTGCGGCTGCCGAAGATCACCCACCCCGGGCAGATCACCGCCGTCGCCGCCGACACCACCCCGCCCGGCGCGACCGCCCCGCCGCTGCACCCGCTGCTGGAGTCCGCCCTGGGCGTCGAGCACGCCCACGCCATCGCCACCGCCCATCCCGCGGTCGCCGGACTCTCCCTGGGCGAGGCCGACCTCCGCGCCGATCTCGGCGTCCACGACGACAGCGCCCTGGACTGGTCCCGCTCCCGGATCGTGGTGGCCGCCCGCGCCGCGACCCTCCCGCCCCCGGCGCAGTCGGTCCACCCCGACGTCCGTGACCTGGAGTCGCTGGCCGCGAGCTGTGCGCACGGCCGGGCCCTGGGCTTCCTGGGCCGCGCGGCGATCCACCCGCGCCAGCTCCCGGTCATCGCCCGCGCCTACCTCCCCACCCCCCAGGAGATCGAGCGGGCGGAGGCGGTCGTGGCGGCGTCCGAGGCGTACACGGGCGCCCAGGCGCTGGCCGACGGCACCTTCGTCGACCCGGCGGTGCTGGCCGGCGCCCACCGCACCCTGGCCCTGGCCCGGCGCCCCTGACACGGCGAAGGGCGCCCCGGAGACCCCGGGACGCCCTCGACCGTCGTACGGCGCTGTCGTCAGCTCTTCTTGGCCCCGTCACCGGAGGCGTCCGCGCCGACCTCTTCCTTGGCCGCCCCGGAGTCCCGGGAGCCCTCGGAATCCCGGGAGCCCTCGGCGTCCGGGGAGCCCTCGGCGTCCGTGCCGTCGGCGGCGTCAGGGGCGTCCTTCTCCCCCGGACCGTCCTCCGCCGCGGCGGTCCCGGAGCCGTCCCCGGCGGGCGCGCCCGGCTCGACGATCTCCTCCCGGCCCGGCCGCTTCTTCGCGGAGACCACGATGTAGACCACGGCGAGGACGAAGACCAGCAACGCGGTCCAGTTGTTCAGCCGCAGACCGAGGATGTGGTGGGCGTCGTCGACGCGCAGATACTCGATCCAGAAGCGGCCCGCGCAGTACGCGGCGACATACAGGGCGAAGGCGCGACCGTGGCCCAGCTTGAAGCGGCGGTCGGCCCAGATCACCAGGACGGGGACGCCGATGCACCACAGCGACTCGTACAGGAACGTCGGCTGGTAGTAGCCGGGGATCCGGCCGTCCGCGGAGGACGTGATGTGCACG
This sequence comes from Streptomyces sp. NPDC048290, assembly GCF_040652095.1. Lineage (NCBI taxonomy): Bacteria > Bacillati > Actinomycetota > Actinomycetes > Kitasatosporales > Streptomycetaceae > Streptomyces > Streptomyces sp. NPDC048290. The sequence continues at coordinate 253,210 of NZ_JBEZLM010000008.1, read as the reverse complement.
GCCCACGGGAGGTCGGTCTCCCGGCCGTACAGCTCCTGGTTGAACCAGTTGCCCCAGCGGCCGACGGCCTGGGCGAGGGCGATACCGGGGGCGACGGCGTCGGCGTAGGCGGGCAGCGGGATGCCCCGGCGGCGGCAGCCGATCCAGGCACCGACCGCGCCGAGCGCGATGGCGCCCCAGATACCGAGGCCGCCCTCCCAGATCTTGAAGGCGTCGACCCAGTCACGGCCCTCGCTGAAATACAGCTCGTAGTCCGTGATCACGTGGTAGAGCCGGCCGCCGACGAGGCCGAAGGGCACCGCCCAGACCGCGATGTCGGCCACGGTGCCGGCCCGCCCGCCACGGGCGACCCAGCGCCGGTTGCCGAGCCAGACGGCCAGGAAGACACCGGCGATGATGCAGAGCGCGTAGCCGCGCAGCGGAATGGGGCCGAGATACAGCACTCCGCGCGACGGGCTGGGGATGTAGGCAAGTTCCATGGCAAGGACGACGCTACCGTGCCGACCGGGCCGGGCGGCAAGCCGCCCGGCTACGGGTCCATAACGGGGACGGTGACCGGCGGGCCACGCTGAGGTGTCCGGGCGGTGCCGCCGGTCCCCTGGGCCCGCCTCCCGGCTCGCTCAGCCGGAGTCGCTCTCGTCGCCGCTCTCGTCGCCGCTGCCGTCGGTGCCCTGGTCGGCCTCCAGGACCATCTCCCGGAGCTTGTCCGGGGTCAGGGACTGGTCCTGGTAGATGTTCTTGCCGTTCAGCAGGACGGTCGGGGTGCCGGAGAAGTCACCGCTGGTGAACGCCTTGTTCGACTTGTCCACCCAGGCGTTGTGCGTGCCCTTCTCCACACAGGTGCGGAAGCGGGGGGTGTCCAGCCCGTCCACGTTCAGCGCCAGCTCGATCAGCTTGGCGTCGTCGGCGAAGGCGTCGTCGGTCTCGGCGGGCTGGTGGTCGTAGAGCACATCGTGGTACGCGGTGAACTTTCCGGCGTCCTGGGCGCAGGCGGCGGCGTTGGCGGCCTTGCGGGAGCCGGTGCCGCCCATGTTGCCGTCGATGATCGTCGCCAGGTGGTACTCGACCTTGAGCTGGCCGGACGTCGTCAGCTCGTGGATGGTCTGCCGGTAGGTCGTCTCGAAGGACTTGCAGGCCGGACAGCGGAAGTCCTCCCAGACCGCGAGCGTCGACTTGGCGCTCTGCCCACCGACCGGGATGGCGAGGCTGTCCTCGCCCTGGGCGCCGGAGGGGACGACCACCGAGCCCGCCTTGCCGCTGTCCCTGCCCACGTTCGCGGCGACCACGCCGATCACCGCCGTGAGGCCCAGCACACCGACCACGCTCGCGCCGATGACCAGTCCCCGACGGCGCTTGTCCACGGACTTCTGCTTCTCACGCTCGACCGCCAGCCGCTCACGGGCGGTGCGCTTTCCGTCACGGTTCTTCTCGCTCACACCCCGGAAACGAACCGGGGAGGCGCCCAGCGCCTCCCCGGCCCCAGGTCCACCCCTTCGAGTGACCTGACGGATATGTCCTGCTATTGCACCCCAGTGCGGCGTGCTATGGCGCCCCGGTGCTCTCGGGTGTCTGGGGTGCTCTGGGGTGCTCTGGAGTGCTCTGGGGTGCTGCCGCACCCCGGTGCTCCGGCTTGTCGCGCCCGCCCTACCGCGCCCCGCCGCGGACGCCCTCCGCCAGTTCCCCGGCGAGGTCGCGGACCGCCGCGATCCCGGCCGCGTGGTCCGGCGCGTCCAGCATCCGCTTGACGAAGGCCGAGCCGACGATCACGCCGTCGGCGAAGGCGGCGACCTCGGCGGCCTGGGCCGCGCTGGACACCCCGAGGCCGACGCAGACCGGCAGGTCGGTGGTGGCGCGGGTGCGCCGGACCAGGTCCTCGGCCTGCGCGCCCACCGACTCCCGGGTGCCGGTGACCCCCATCAGGGAGGCGGCGTAGACGAAGCCGCTGCCCACCGCGGTGATCTCGGCGAGCCGGGCGTCCCTGCTGCTGGGCGCCACGACGAACACGGTCGCGAGCCCGTGCTTGTCGGCGTGCGCACGCCACAGCGCGGACTCCTGCACCGGCAGGTCCGGCAGGATGCAGCCCGCGCCCCCGGCCTCGGCCAGCTCGGCGGTGAACCGCTCGACGCCGTAGCGGTCGATGGGGTTCCAGTACGTCATGACCAGGACCGGCTTGCCGGTGGCGGCGTGCGCCTCGCGGACCGTGCGCAGCACGTCGGCGATCTTCACACCGCCGCGCAGGGCGATGTCGTCGGCGGTCTGGATGACCGGACCGTCGAGCACCGGGTCGCTGTGCGGCAGCCCGACCTCCACGATGTCGGCGCCCCCGTCGAACACCGCCTTGACCGCCTCGATGCCGCCGTCCACGGTCGGGAACCCGGCCGGGAGGTAGGCGATGAGTGCGGCGCGGCCCTCGGTCCTGGCGGCGGCGAGGGTGTCCGACAGCAGCTGGATGTTCCCGCTCATCGGGCGTCCCCCTCGATCTCGGCGGTGGCGGCGGCGTCGGCGGCCACCTCGGCGTCGGTGTCGTACAGCCCGAAGTAGCGGGCGGCGGTGTCCATGTCCTTGTCGCCGCGGCCGGACAGGTTGACGACGATCAGCCCGTCCTCGCCCAGCTCCCGGCCGACCTCCAGGGCCCCGGCCAGGGCGTGGGCGCTCTCGATCGCCGGGATGATGCCCTCGGTGCGGGACAGCAGGCGCAGCGCCTGCATGGCCGCGTCGTCGGTGACCGCGCGGTACTCGCCGCGTCCGCTGTCGCGCAGCCAGGAGTGCTCGGGGCCGACACCGGGGTAGTCAAGACCGGCGGAGATCGAGTACGGCTCGGTGATCTGGCCCTCGTCGTCCTGGAGGACGTAGGAGCGGGAGCCGTGCAGGATGCCGGGTTCCCCGGCGGTCAGGGTCGCCGCGTGCTCGCCGGTGTCGACGCCGTGTCCGGCGGGCTCGCAGCCGATGAGCCGGACGCCCGCGTCGGGGATGAAGGCGTGGAACAGGCCGATGGCGTTGGAACCGCCGCCCACACAGGCGACGGCCGCGTCGGGCAGGCGTCCGGCGCGCTCCAGGATCTGGCGGCGGGCCTCGACGCCGATGACCCGGTGGAAGTCGCGGACCATGGCCGGGAAGGGGTGCGGTCCGGCGACCGTGCCGAACAGGTAGTGGGTGTGGTCGACATTGGCGACCCAGTCGCGGAACGCCTCGTTGATGGCGTCCTTGAGGGTGCGGCTGCCGGACTTCACGGCGATGACCTCGGCGCCGAGCATCCGCATACGGGCCACGTTCAGCGCCTGGCGCTGCGTGTCGATCTCGCCCATGTAGACGGTGCAGTCGAGCCCGAACAGGGCACATGCGGTGGCGGTCGCGACGCCGTGCTGTCCGGCGCCGGTCTCGGCGATCACCCGGGTCTTGCCCATACGGCGGGTGAGCAGGGCCTGACCGAGCACGTTGTTGATCTTGTGGGAGCCGGTGTGGTTCAGGTCCTCGCGCTTGAGGAAGATCCGGGCACCGCCCGCCTCGGCGGCGAACCGGGGGACCTCGGTGAGCGCGGAGGGGCGGCCGGTGTAGTGCACCAGCAGGTCGTCGAGTTCGCGGGCGAACTCGGGGTCGTGCTTGGCCTTGTCGAACTCGACGGCGACCTCGTCCACGGCGGCGACGAGCGCCTCCGGGATGAACTTGCCGCCGTATGCGCCGAAGTAGCCTTCGGCGCTGGGGATGTGACCGTCCGGGTCGGGGATGAAGTAGTCGCTGGGCATGCCAGTACCTCACGGTGAGTGTGTGGGAAATGCACTGATCGCCGTGGGGCGGGAGGTGGTGGGTGACTGCGGGACCGTCAGTGGCTGGTCGCGCCCGCGCGGCGGTAGCCGCACAGTGATCAGAGCCTCGCGCCCCTAGAGGGGCGCTGCCATCGGCGGCCGTTTACCTGGCCCGGTTCGTCACCGATGACGTATCGCACGCGGCGGCCGTGGACGCGGCGCGCGGGCGCGCGGCAGCCGCGGGGGCGGCAGCCTCGGGCCAGGCGCGCGTGGCGGTCCACGGTCGTCTCGGTGGGAGTCATCGGGGTCAGCCTAGCCGTTGGTCAGCCGCGGCCGTGTCGCAGCGCCGGGTGCTCGCCGGCGGCCACCAGGTCGGCGACCGCGGACTTCGGGTCCTTGCCGGTGACCAGGGACTCGCCGACCAGGACGGCGTCGGCGCCCGCGTTGGCGTAGGCGATCAGGTCGTGCGGGCCGCGTACGCCGGACTCGGCGACCTTGATGAGACCGGCCGGGACCTCGGGGGCGACCCGCTCGAAGGTGCCGCGGTCGACCTCCAGGGTCTTCAGGTTGCGCGCGTTGACCCCGATGATCCGGGCGCCCGCGTCGACGGCCCGCTCGACCTCGTCCTCGTCGTGCACCTCCACGAGCGGGGTGAGGCCGATGGACTCGGCGCGCTCGATCAGCGACTCCAGGGCGGGCTGGTCCAGCGCGGCGACGATCAGCAGCGCGAGGTCGGCCCCGTACGCGCGGGCCTCCCAGAGCTGGTACGACGTGACGATGAAGTCCTTGCGCAGGACCGGGATGTCGACCCGCGCGCGGACCGCCTCCAGGTCGGCCAGCGAGCCGCCGAAGCGCCGCTCCTCGGTGAGGACGGAGATGACGGCCGCGCCGCCCGCCTCGTAGTCGGCGGCGAGCCCCGCCGGGTCGGCGATGGCGGCCAGCGCGCCCTTGGACGGGCTGGAGCGCTTGACCTCGCAGATGACCTTGACGCCCTCGCCGCGGAGCGCGGCGGCGCCGTCACGGGCCGCCGGGGCCTTCGCCGCGCGCTCCTTCAGCTCGTCGAGGCTGACGCGTGCCTGCCGCTCCGCGAGGTCGGCACGGACTCCGTCGATGATCTCGTCGAGCACACTCACGCGAGCGGCCCCCTTCCGGACGGTCTCGGCTCCGGTCCCCGTCCGCGGGCCGGTACGGCCGACGACGGAAACCGATGGTCATAGCGATGGTATCCGCAGCGGGGCGTAGGCCCCGAATCCGGTTGACGCCGGTCCCACTACCTGGACGGCCGCTGGATGATCAAGGATGCAACCAGCCACCGAACGGCGAGTTCCGGACAACCGTGAAGAGCAGCAGTGCGGCGCCCGCCGCCCACAGCCAGGCCGGATGCGGATCGACGCGCATCGGCCGCCCGCGCGCCGCGCGAACCACCCAGACGGTCCATACGACGGCGAAGAAGGCGTAGCCGATCACGGCCGCCGCGTTGGCCTGGAAGGCGCCGGCGAGGTCCCCGTGCACCACGGCGTGGGCGCTGCGCAGTCCCCCGCAGCCGGGGCAGTAGAGGCCGGTGTACTGGAGCAGGGGGCAGGCCGGGTAGTGGCCGGGTTCGTTGGGGTCGACGGCGCCCACATAAGCGAAGGCGGCGCCCAGGCCCAGGGCCAGCCCCACGGGCGTGGCGAGCCGCCGCACCGGGGGGACGGGGGCGGGGTTCACGCGCGGGGTCGGGACGGTCACGCCTCGCATTGTGCCGCGCCGGGACCGGGAGACGCACGCGGGAACGCACACGGGAGAGGCCCCTGGGGACGCGCCAAGGGGCGGCCCTTCGGGAAGGGCCGCCCCTGAGGCGGGTCGTACGTCGGCGTGTCGTGCGCCGGGGTGTGCCGCGTCGGCGTGTCGCGCCGGGTCAGCTCTCCGCGGCGACCGGCTCACGGGTCACGGCGGGCTTGGCGGCGGCGGAGCCCTGCACCATCTTGAGCGGCTGCTTCTTGGGCAGGCCCATGCCCATGGTGCGCATGATGCCGCCGACCACACCACCGAGGACGATCACGGCCATGCCGCCCCAGAACCCGAGCGGGTTGTCGGCCACCATGAAGACGCCCGCCACGCAGAACCCGATGAACGCGATGCTGACACCCGTCCATGCGGCCGGGGTGTGACCGTGGCTGCTGTCCGCCATTGCTTGCTCCTCGTTGCTGGTTGCGTTGCTGTGTGCGTGGGCTGTGGTGCGCGGCTGTCGTGCGCGGATGGTGAGCGTCGAGCCTGACGCTCCTGCTGCCATTGTCCCGTACCCGCACCCCTGGTGTGAGCGGGGGTCGGCCCTGGATCGTGTCCCGTGCGCCACATCAGGACTTTCGCCCCGGGCCACAGGGCCTGGGCGGGGCGCCGGGGTCGGCCGTCGGCGCCCTGAGAGGCGCCGGGGCCGCTGGTCGACCGGGCGCTGCGGGCGTTCGGTACCGCGTGTGGGGTTCTCGCCGCGGGGCCCTGGGAGGCGCCGGGACACCGGACGACCGGGCAGCTACGGGCGCTCGGCGCCGCCCGTGGGGTCCTCGCCGCGGGGCCCTGGGAGACGCCGGGACACCGGACGACCGGGCAGCTACGGGCGCTCGGTACCGCCCGTGGGGTCCTCGCCGCGGTCCAGGGCCTTCCATAGGTCCTCGGGCCGGTCGGGGTCCACGGGGGCGGGCGCCCGCCGGGGGGTACGGGTGCCGGAGCCGCGCTCGTAGCGGCCGGACATGGCGGGCCACATGCGGCCGTAGCGCAGCGCGAGGAGCCCGGCCAGCAGGATCAGCGCGCCGCCGACGGCGGCCACGTAGGGCCAGGCGGTGTGGCTGAGCGAGTCGACGGTGGCGGCGGTGTTGCCGGACGCCTCGGCGGCCTTCGCGTCCAGGGCGGCCGAGTCCGAGGCGCCGAGCAGCGCGGCGGCCACGGTCCCGGCGCCGGACAGGGCGAGCAGCGCGGCGACCGCGTAGCGCCCGGCGCGGCGGACGGCGAAGACGGCGACCATGGCGGCGAGGCCGACTATGGCCAGCGCCGCGGGCACGCCCGTGACGTCGCTGCCGGAGGCGGTCAGCGGGAAGTCGCCGCCGGCCACGGTCGCGGTGCCCGCCGACCACTCCTGGCGGGTGGACAGCAGCGCCACGGCCGCGCCGAGGGCGCCGAACAGCAGGGCGAGACCGAGGCTGAGCCGGCCGGCCCTGAGGGCGCCGACGCTCACGGTGCGGGGATGAGGAACAGCAGTCACATGCTCCACTATCGCTCCCCGACCCCGGGTCGTGTCACCCGGGGTTCACGTGAGAAACGCCCTACCGTGCCAGCCGGTTCGCCGTGTGGACCGCGCGCAGCACCGCGGCGGCCTTGTTGCGGCACTCCTGGTCCTCGGCGGCGGGGTCGGAGTCGGCGACGATCCCGGCCCCGGCCTGGACATAGGCGGTGCCCTCGCGGAGCAGGGCGGTGCGGATGGCGATGGCGGTGTCCGAGTCGCCCGCGAAGTCCAGATAGCCGACGCAGCCGCCGTACAGACCGCGCCGGGAGGGCTCCAGTTCGTCGATGATCTGCATCGCGCGGGGCTTGGGGGCGCCGGACAGGGTGCCCGCGGGGAAGCAGGCGGTGAGGACGTCGAAGGCGGTGCGTCCGGCGGCGACCCGGCCGGTGACGGTGGACACGATGTGCATGACGTGCGAGTAGCGCTCCACGGACATGAAGTCGACCACCTCGACGGAGCCCGGCTCGCAGACCCGGCCCAGGTCGTTGCGGCCCAGGTCGACCAGCATCAGGTGCTCGGCCCGCTCCTTGGGGTCGGCGAGGAGTTCCTCGCCGAGGGCCTGGTCCTCCTGCGGGGTGGCGCCCCGATGCCGGGTCCCGGCGATGGGGTGGACCATGGCCCGGCCGTCCTCGACCTTGACCAGCGCCTCGGGGCTGGAGCCGACCACGTCGAAGCCGTCGAAGCGGAAGAGGTACATGTAGGGCGAGGGATTGGTGGCGCGCAGGACCCGGTACACATCCAGGGCACTCGCCGTGCACGGGGTCTCGAAGCGCTGCGAGGGGACCACTTGGAAGGCCTCCCCCGCGCGGATGCGCTCCTTGATGTCGTCGACGGCGGCCTGGAAGTCGGGGCCGCCCCACAGCGCGGTGTACGCGGGCAGCTCCGAGGGCGGCAGCACGGCGGGCGGCTGGGCGACCGCGCGGGTCAGGTCGGCCTCCATGGCGTCCAGCCGGGCCATGGCGTCCATGTACGCCTCGTCCACGCCCGTGTCGAGGTCGTTGTGGTTGATCGCGTTGGCGATCAGCAGGACCGAGCCCTCCCAGTGGTCCATCACCGCGAGGTCGCTGGTCAGCAGCATGGTCAGCTCGGGCAGCCGCAGGTCGTCGCGGTCGCCGGGGCCGATCTTCTCCAGCCTGCGGACGATGTCGTAGCCGAGGTAGCCGACCATGCCGCCGGTGAAGGGCGGCAGGCCCTCCTGGTGGGGGGTGTGCAGGGCCTCGATGGTGGCGCGCAGGGTGGCCAGCGGGTCGCCGTCGACGGGGACGCCGACCGGTGGGGTGCCCAGCCAGTGGGTGCGGCCGTCGCGCTCGGTGAGGGTGGCGGCGCTGCGGACGCCGACGAAGGAGTAGCGGGACCAGGAGCGGCCGTTCTCCGCAGACTCCAGCAGGAAGGTGCCGGGGCGCTCGGCGGCCAGTTTGCGGTACAGGGCGACCGGGGTGTCGCCGTCGGCCAGCAGCTTGCGGGTGACCGGGACGACCCGGCGGTCGGAGGCGAGCTTGCGGAACGTGTCGAGGTCCATGGCCGCCGACCCTACTGACCTGGGGCCGGTACGCCGGAATCGGCGCCCCCGGCATCCCCGGCGTCCCCTGCGCCCCCGGCATCCCCTGCGCCCCCGGCGGCCCCGGCGTCCTTGAGGAGGACGTCCGCGTCGAAGCAGGTCCGGGCGCCGGTGTGGCAGGCGGCGCCCACCTGGTCGACCTGGACGAGCACGGTGTCCGCGTCGCAGTCCAGCGCGACCGACTTCACCCACTGCACATGGCCGGAGGTGTCGCCCTTGACCCAGTACTCACGGCGGCTGCGCGACCAGTAGGTGCAGCGGCCGGTGGTCAGGGTGCGGTGCAGCGCCTCGTCGTCCATCCAGCCCAGCATCAGCACCTCACCGGTGTCGTACTGCTGGGCGATGGCGGGCAGGAGCCCGTCCGTGCTGCGCTTGAGGCGGGCGGCGATCTCGGGGTCGAGGGCGCTCTTCCCGCTGGGGGACGGCGTACTGGTCATGCCAGCCATTGTGCCGCGCGCGGCACGCCCGGCCGGAGGGCTGTCCGGTGACCGGACAGCGACGCGGGGTGGCCACCGGTGGCCGCGGTCCGCTGGGCGGAGTGCGGGCCCGGTCGTACGCTGAATCCATGTCGACCTTTGCGCAGCGTGAACGGCTTCTCCTCGCCGATCTCTTGGAGACCACCGGTCCGGACGCCCCCACTCTGTGCGAGGGCTGGACCACCCGTGACCTGGCGGCGCACGTGGTGGTGCGCGAGCGCCGCCCCGACGCCGCGAGCGGCATCCTGATCAAGCAGCTCGCGTCCCGCCTGGACAAGGTGATGGAGGAGTTCGCGGCGAAGCCGTACGACGAGCTGATCCAGCTCATCCGGACCGGTCCGCCGCGGTTCTCGCCGTTCAAGCTGAAGCAGATCGACGAGGCGTCCAACACCGTCGAGTTCTATGTGCACACCGAGGACGTGCGCCGGGCGCAGCCGGACTGGACGACCCGTGAGCTGGACGGGGTCTTCCAGGACGCCCTGTGGTCCCGGCTGGAGCGCACGGCCCGGCTGATGGGGCGGGGCGCGCCCACCGGTCTGGTGCTGCGCCGCCCGGACGGGCAGACCGCGATCGCCCATCGGGGCGCCCCGGTGGTCACCGCCACGGGCGAGCCGTCCGAGCTGCTGCTGTTCGCGTTCGGACGGCAGGGCGCGGCGAAGGTGGAGCTGACGGGCGACGAGAACGCCATCGCGAAGCTGCGGGAGGCCAAGCAGCTCGGCATCTGAGCGCGGGGCGTCCGCACGGATGCCGGACGCCCCCGCCCGCTCAGGCCCGCCCGCTCAGGCCACGGTCAGCCGCACCGGGTGGCCCGCCTCACGCAGGGTCTGCTTGACCTCGCCGATCCGCAGATCGCCGAAGTGGAAGACGGAGGCGGCCAGCACCGCGTCCGCCCCGGCGGCGACGGCCGGGGGGAAGTCGGCGAGGCGGCCCGCGCCGCCGGAGGCGATCACCGGGACGGTGACATGGCGCCGGACGGCGGCGATCATCTCCAGGTCGTAGCCGTCCTTGGTGCCGTCGGCGTCCATGGAGTTCAGCAGGATCTCCCCGGCGCCCAGCTCGGCCGCGCGGTGCGCCCACTCGACGGCGTCGATGCCGGTGCCCTGGCGACCGCCGTGGGTGGTCACCTCGAAGGCGCCGGACTCGGTGCGCCGGGCGTCCACGGACAGCACCAGCACCTGGCGGCCGAAGCGCTCCGCGATCTCCCGGATCAGCTCGGGGCGGACGATCGCGGCGGTGTTCACCCCGACCTTGTCGGCGCCCGCGCGCAGCAGCCGGTCGACGTCGTCCGCCGTGCGGACGCCGCCGCCGACGGTCAGCGGGATGAAGACCTGCTCGGCGGTGCGGCGCACCACGTCGTAGGTGGTCTCCCGGTTGCCCGAGGAGGCGGTGATGTCGAGGAACGTCAGTTCGTCGGCGCCCTCGGCGTCGTACACCTTGGCCATCTCGACGGGGTCGCCCGCGTCGCGCAGGTTCTGGAAGTTGACGCCCTTGACGACCCGGCCGCCGTCCACGTCCAGGCAGGGAATGACTCGGACCGCCAGGGTCATGACTCCACGGCTCCTCTGAAGGCTTCCAGCTCCACCTCGACCAGGATGCGCGGGTCCACGAACCCCTCCACCACCAGGAGGGTCGTCACCGGGCGCACCGCGTCGAAGAGTTCCTTGTGGGCGCGGCCCACCTCGTCCACGTCCCGCAGATGGGTGAGGTACATACGGGTGCGGATCACCGACTCGGGGCCGAGGCCGAAGGCGGCGACGGCGTCGAGGGCGGTGCCGAAGGCGACCTTGGCCTGCTCGTAGGGGTCGCCCTCGCCGTAGAGCACGCTGTCCTTGAAGGACGTGGTGCCGCCCACCAGGATCCGGTCGCCCGCCGCGACGGCCCGCGCGAAACCGAAGGTCTCCTCCCAGGGGCTCCCGCTCTGCGCGCGCCGCACGGCCGAGGACGTCATGACGACACCGCCTCCAAGGCTTCCTCCAGGGTGAACGCCTTCGCGTAGAGGGCCTTGCCGACGATGGCGCCCTCCACCCCGAGAGGTACCAGGTCGGCGAGGGCCCGCAGGTCGTCCAGCGACGACACGCCGCCGGAGGCCACGACCGGCCGGTCGGTGGCGGCACATACGTTCCTCAGCAGCTCCAGGTTGGGGCCCTGGAGGGTGCCGTCCTTGGCGATGTCGGTGACGACGTACCGGGCGCAGCCCTCCTTGTCGAGGCGCTCCAGCGTCTCGTAGAGGTCGCCTCCGTCGCGGGTCCAGCCCCGGCCGCGCAGGGTGGTGCCGCGGACGTCGAGGCCGACGGCGATCTGGTCGCCGTGCTCGGCGATGATCCCGGCGACCCACTCGGGGGTCTCCAGGGCGGCGGTGCCGAGGTTGACGCGGGTGCAGCCGGTGGCGAGGGCGGCGGCCAGGGAGGCGTCGTCGCGGATGCCGCCGGACAGCTCGACCTTGATGTCCATGGCCCGGGTGACCTCGGCGATCAGCTCGCGGTTGTCGCCGGTGCCGAAGGCGGCGTCCAGATCGACCAGGTGCAGCCACTCGGCGCCCGCGCGCTGCCAGGCGAGGGCGGCCTCCAGGGGGGAGCCGTAGGAGGTCTCCGTGCCGGACTCGCCGTGCACCAGGCGGACGGCCTGGCCGTCGCGGACGTCGACGGCGGGGAGGAGTTCGAGCTTGCTCACAGGGTTCCGATCCAGTTGGTGAGGAGCTGGGCACCGGCGTCGCCGGACTTCTCGGGGTGGAACTGGGTGGCCCACAGGGCGCCGTTCTCGACGGCGGCCACGAACGGCTTGCCGTGCGTGGACCAGGTGACCAGGGGGGCGCGCAGGGCGGCGTTGGTGATCTCCAGGGTCCAGTCGTGGACCGCGTAGGAGTGCACGAAGTAGAAGCGGGCGTCGTCGTCCAGACCGGCGAACAGCTCGGAGTGGGCGGGGGCCGTCACGGTGTTCCAGCCCATGTGGGGGACGATGTCGGCCTGGAGCGGCTCCACGGAGCCGGGCCACTCGTCTAGGCCCTCGGTCTCCACGCCGTGCTCGATGCCCCGGGCGAAGAGGATCTGCATACCGACGCAGATGCCCATGACGGGGCGCCCGCCGGACAGCCGGCGCCCGATGATCCAGTCGCCGCGGGCCTCCTTGAGGCCGTTCATGCAGGCGGCGAAGGCGCCGACGCCGGGGACGAGCAGCCCGTCGGCGTTCATCGCCCGGTCGAAGTCACGGGTTATCTCGACATCGGCGCCCGCGCGGGCGAGGGCGCGTTCGGCGGAGCGGACATTGCCGAAGCCGTAGTCGAAGACGACGACGCTCTTGGCGCGGCCGGCGGTCAACTCCACACCTCCAGCCGGAGGACCCCCGCGACCAGGCACATGGCGGCGCCGACCGAGAGCAGCACGATCAGGTTCTTCGGCATCTTCTGCTTGGCGAAGGAGAAGACCCCGCCGGCCAGGAAGAGACCGACGACGATCAGCAGGGTGGAGATCCCGTTCACAGGGCGCCCTTCGTGGAGGGGAGGATTCCGGCGGCGCGCGGGTCGCGCTCCGAGGCATAGCGCAGGGCCCGCGCGAGCGCCTTGAACTGGCACTCCACGATGTGGTGCGCGTTGCGTCCGTAGGGCACGTGGACGTGCAGGGCGATCTGGGCCTGGGCGACGAAGGACTCCAGGATGTGCCGGGTCATCGTGGTGTCGTAGGCGCCGATCATCGGCGCCATGTTCTCGGGCTCGGTGTGCACCAGGTAGGGGCGGCCGGACAGGTCGACGGTGACCTGGGCGAGGGACTCGTCCAGCGGGACCGTGCAGTTGCCGAAGCGGTAGATGCCGACCTTGTCGCCGAGGGCCTGCTTGAAGGCGGCGCCGAGCGCGAGGGCGGTGTCCTCGATGGTGTGGTGCGAGTCGATGTGGAGGTCGCCCTCGGTCTTCACGGTGAGGTCGAACAGCCCGTGCCGGCCGAGCTGGTCGAGCATGTGGTCGTAGAAGCCGACCCCGGTCGACACCTCGACCTTCCCGGTGCCGTCGAGGTCGATCTCGACCAGGACGGAGGTCTCCTTGGTGGTGCGTTCCACGCGTCCTACGCGGCTCATGCTTCCTGCTCCTTCTTCAGCTCACGGACCGCGTCGAGGAACGCGTCGTTCTCTTCCGGTGTCCCGGCGGTGACCCGCAGCCACCCCGGTACGCCGTTGTCGCGGACCAGGACGCCGCGCTCCAGGATCTTGCGCCAGGCGTCATGGGCGTCGGCGAAGCGGCCGAACTGCACGAAGTTGGCGTCGGAGGCGGTGACGTCATAGCCGATCGCGCGGAGTTCGGCGACCAGCCGGTCCCGTTCGGTCTTCAGCTGCTCGACATAGCCGAGCAGGGTCCCGGTGTGCTCCAGGGCGGCCAGCGCGGTCGCCTGGGTGACGGCGGACAGGTGGTACGGCAGCCGCACCAGCTGGACCGCGTCGACGACGGCCGGGTCGGCGGCGAGATAGCCGAGGCGCAGCCCGGCGGCGCCGAACGCCTTCGACATCGTCCGGGAGATCACCAGGTTCGGGCGTCCGGCGAGCAGCGGCAGCAGGGAGTCGCCGTGGCTGAACTCGACGTACGCCTCGTCCACCACCACCATCGACGGGCCCGCGGCCTGTGCCGCCTCGTACAGGGCGAGGACCGTCCCGGCGGGCATGGCGTTGCCGGTGGGGTTGTTGGGGCTGGTGAGGAAGACGACGTCGGGGCGGTGCTCGGCGATGGCCCGCTCGGCGGCGGGCAGATCGACCGAGAAGTCGGCCGCGCGGGGCCCGGAGATCCAGCCGGTGCCGGTGCCGCGCGCGATCAGCGTGTGCATCGAGTACGACGGCTCGAAGCCGAGGGCGGTGCGGCCGGGGCCGCCGAAGGTCTGGAGCAGCTGCTGGATGACCTCGTTGGAGCCGTTGGCGGCCCAGACGTTGGCGGTGCTCACCGGGTACCCGGAGGTGTCCGTGAGGTACGCGGCGAGCCGGGTGCGCAGCTCGACCGCGTTCCGGTCGGGGTAGCGGTTGAGGTGGCGGGCCGCGTCACGGACGCGCTCGGCGATCCGCTCGACGAGTTCCTCGGGCAGCGGGTAGGGGTTCTCGTTGGTGTTCAGCCGCACCGGGACGTCCAGCTGGGGCGCGCCGTACGGGGTCTTGCCGCGCAGTTCGGGGCGGACCGGCAGATCGTCGATGCGGGTCCGCCGGGTCTCGCCCGGGGTGGTGTTGCCGCTCACTTGCTCTCGGGAACCTTCCAGTCGAACCTGGCCTTGATCGCCGCGCCGTGCGCGGGCAGGTCCTCGGCCTCCGCCAGGGTCACCACATGGTGCGCGACCTCGGCGAGCGCGTCGCGGGTGTAGTCCACGAGGTGGATACCGCGCAGGAAGGACTGCACGGACAGCCCGGAGGAGTGGCAGGCGCAGCCGCCGGTGGGCAGTACGTGGTTGGAGCCGGCCGCGTAGTCGCCGAGGGAGACCGGCGCCCAGGGGCCGATGAAGACGGCGCCCGCGTTGCGCACCCGGTCGGCGACGGCGGCGGCGTCGCGGGTCTGGATCTCCAGGTGCTCGGCGCCGTACGCGTCGACCACCCGCAGCCCTTCCTCGACGCCGTCGACCAGCACGATCGCGGACTGGGGGCCCTTCAGCGCGGGGGCGATGCGGTCGTCCACGTGCTTGCTGGCCGCGACCTGGGGAACGAGTTCGCGTTCCACCGCGTCGGCCAGCTCCGGGGAGTCGGTGACCAGGACGGCGGCGGCCAGCGGGTCGTGCTCGGCCTGGCTGATCAGGTCGGACGCCACGTGCGCCGGGTCGGCGCTGTCGTCGGCGAGGACCGCGATCTCGGTGGGCCCGGCCTCGGCGTCGATGCCGATCCGGCCGGTGAAGTAGCGCTTGGCGGCGGCGACCCAGATGTTGCCGGGGCCGGTGACCATGTTCGCGGGCGGGCAGGACTCGGTGCCGTAGGCGAACATCGCGACGGCGGTGGCGCCGCCCGCCGCGTACACCTCGTCCACGCCGAGCAGGGCGCAGGCGGCCAGGATGGTGGGGTGCGGCAGCCCGCCGAACTCCTTCTGGGCGGGGGAGGCGAGCGCGAGGGAGGGCACTCCGGCCTCCTGCGCGGGCACCACGTTCATGATCACGGACGACGGGTACACCGACCGGCCGCCCGGCGCGTACAGCCCGACCCGGTCGACCGGCACCCACTTCTCGGTGACCGTGCCACCGGGCACGACCTGGGTGGTGTGGGTGGTGCGGCGCTGCGCGCGGTGCACCAGCCGGGCGCGGCGGATGGACTCCTCCAGGGCCGCGCGGACCGCCGGGTCGAGGGCGGCGAGGGCCTGGTCCAGGGCCTCGACGGGCACCCGCACCCGTTCCAGGGTCACTCCGTCGAACTTCTCCGCGAAGTCGATCAGCGCCGCGTCGCCCCGATGATGCACGGCCTCGCAGATCGGGCGCACCTTGTCCAGGGCAGCCGCGACGTCGAAGTCGGCACGGGGCAGCAGGTCGCGCAGGGCGGGACCCTCGGGGAGGGCGTCGCCGCGCAGATCGATTCGGGAGATCACGGGGTCAATTCTCGCAGACCGGCATCGGGCACCGTTCGCGCGTATCGCTGGTTGATACGACCCCGGGGGTCCCGGCGGTCCCGATGGCATCGCGGGGATGGGGGGCTGTGGGGGTGGCCTCCGATGCTGAGCGCGGGAGTGACCGCCGGGGCGGCATGGGGAGCGCGGTGTGGGCGGGAGTGGCGGGACGACGGCCGGGGCGGGGCTGGGAGCGGCGTCGGGGGCTGGGCGGGGCGATGGGGGCGCCTTCGGGACGGCCTCGGGGGCAGCGCCGGGACGACGGCCGGGGGCGCCGTGATGGCTGTCGGGGCGACGGCCGGGGCGACGGCCAAGGGGGCGCCGGGGAGGCTGTCGGGGCGACGGCCGGGACGGCTGCCAAAGGGGCGCTGAGACGGCTGCCGGGTGGCGCGTACGGGAGTGCGGGACGGACACCGCCGGGACACACCTGGACCGCCTCTCGGGTGTCGCCGGGGACACACCCGGACTGCCTCCCGGGTGTCGCCGGGGACACGCCCGGACCGCCGACCGGACACCACCGGGACCGCCGCCCACGGCACCGCCCCGACACCACCGGGACCGCCGCCCACGGCACCGCCCCGACACCACCGGGACCGCCGCCCACGGCACCGCCCCGACACCCCCGACACCCCCGACACCCCCGGGACACCGCCAGCACCACCACCCGGACACCCCCGGACCATCGACGGGGACACCGCCGAGACCGCCCCCTCCCAGAGCCCGCGCGGACACATCCGCTCCGGGACAGCCGACCCGACACCACCGGCAGCACACCGGACACGCCCGGGACGACCGCCCGCAGCCCGCGGGGTTCGCCGCCCATGCACCGCCGGGACCGCGCGAGCCCTCCGAGACCGCCGCCCAGCCCCCGCCAGGATCACCCCCCAGGTCCCCACCACGTCCGTCCGGAAACCGTCGGGATCGGCTCCGAAAACCCCCTTGGTGACCGGCTGTGAAATCAGGGACGATCGACTTCACGTTCCGTGTTCAATCCGCCACTCAGCGGGCATGAACGGCTGTACGAAACCTAAGGGACCCCACTGGACACAGCACCGGACGGGGAGGAAGGGACACCGTGACCGAGGGGGCCGGTCCGAGGACCGGAGAACTGACAGAGCCGGAGACGCCGGGCGCACCGGTGGCGCCGGGAGAGCCGCCCCGGGAGCTGACCGAGGCGGAGGCCGGCATGTGGCGGGCCTACCGCGACGGCGGGGAGTACGACCTGAGCAGCGGTGACGCCGCCGTGGACGACCCGCACGGCGGGCACCCGTGGGGACCCGCGCGGACCGTGCGGGCCCGGGTGCTGTGCTGGCTGCTGCTGGACGGCCCGCCGCCGCTCGCGGGCCGGGTCGCCGCGCTGAAGCTGACCGGCGCGCGCATCACCGGCGCGCTGGACCTCGCGGGCGGCTCGGTCGAGCCGTACGTCGAGCTGCGCGGCTGCCGGTTCGAGGGCGAGGTGCTGCTGCCGGAGGCCCGGTTCCGGACGCTGCGGCTGCTGGACTGCTCGGTGCCGCGGCTGGAGGCGGCCCGGGTGCACACCGAGGGCGATCTGCATCTGCCGCGCTGCCGCTTCCACAACGGCGTCCGGCTGACCGACGCGCACATCGGCACGGATCTGCTGCTCAGCCAGGCGGTGGTGTACCGGGACCGCAGCGGGCGCTCGATCGCGGCGGACGGACTGACCGTCGGCCAGGACCTCCAGGCGGAGATGCTGGAGTCGCACGGCGAGCTGAGCCTGCGCAGCGCCACGGTCGGCGTCTCGCTGAGCCTGCGCGGGGCCCGGCTGTTCAACCCGTACTCCCGGCTCGCGCTGAACGCGCCGCAGCTGACCGTGGAGCGGACGCTGTACCTGACCCCCGCCGGGGTCGGCGGTATCCAGCTCAGCGGGCGGACCCCGGCGCGCGGCACGCCGGTGCAGCGGTTCGAGTGCCGGGGCGGCATCCGGCTGGACGACGGGCGGTTCGGGGACGCGGTCGACATGGAGCGGGCCCGGTTCGTCTTCACCGACGACCAGGAGCTGTCCCTGCGCCGGGTCCAGGTCCCGGAGCTGCGCTTCCTCGGGGAGCGTCCGCAGCGCGGCAAGGTGGTGCTGTCGGGCGCGCGGGTCGTCAACCTGGTGGACCGGGCGAGCGCCTGGCCGGGTCCGGGCAACCTGCACATGGGCGGCTTCAGCTACGAGAACCTCGTCCCGCACGGCCCGTTCCCGCTGGCCGAGCGCCTGGCGTGGGTGTCGGCGGCGACCGCCGAGTACAACCCGGAGCCGTACGAGCGGCTGGCGGCGGTGCTGCGGGCGGGCGGCGAGGAGGAGGACGCCCGGGAGGTGCTGCTCGCCAAGCAGCGCCACCGCCGCGAGACGCTGCCCCCGGCGGCGAAGCTGTGGGGCTTCGCGCAGGACATGACGGTGGCGTACGGGTACCGCCCGGGGCGGGCCGCGGTCTGGATGGCGGTCCTGTGGGCGGCGGGCTCGCTGGCCTTCGCGTACGCCGGGAAGCCGATGGCGTCGGGCAACGCGGGCGATCCGCCGTGGGACCCGGCGCTGTTCGCCCTCGATCTGCTGCTCCCGGTGATCGATCTCGGGCAGACCACGCTCTGGCAGTTGCGCGGCGGCTGGCAGTGGCTGTCGACGGCGCTGGTGCTGACCGGCTGGATTCTGGCCACGACGGTGGCGGCGGGCGCCACGCGGCTGCTGCGCAGAGGATGAGCCGGGAAGGGGCGGTGAACGGGCGGGGTACGGGCACTGTCTGCCGGGGAGGGGGCACGGACCTGGCCCGGAACGGGCAGGGGCCCTGTCCGCGCTGTGCGGGACCCAAGGGGATTGCGGAGGAATCGCGGAGGAAGTGACCAGGTCACGGAGGTGACACCGGTCCGGTTCCGGACGCTTTACCGGCCCTTGACCCGGGCGC
Source organism: Streptomyces sp. NPDC048290 (assembly GCF_040652095.1). Classification (NCBI taxonomy): domain Bacteria; kingdom Bacillati; phylum Actinomycetota; class Actinomycetes; order Kitasatosporales; family Streptomycetaceae; genus Streptomyces; species Streptomyces sp. NPDC048290. Next base: position 234,733 of record NZ_JBEZLM010000008.1, on the reverse strand, counting down.
GTACAACTTTCCGGAGGTTGTGTGGAGAGGCTGGCGCCGCCACAATCCGCGACTTTCAATGGTCGACACCATGGCTCTGCTGCCCCCTTTCATGCGCGGTGCCCGGATCGCCCGGGGTGCCGGACCCCACCCCTCCGGTCCCCGGCCCGCCGGAGCCGAGCCCGGTGGGCACCTCGCCGCCGGGCTCCCGGCCGACGACGAGGTGCTCCTCGACGCGCCCGACGACCGGCTCGGCCCCGCGCTGGTGGCGGCCGGGCGCCAGGAGTGGACGGCGGCGGCCCGGCTGCTGTCCGGCACCCGGGGCGCGGCCGAGTGGGAGAACCGCGACCGCTACGCGCGTCGCCTCGCCGCGTTCGCGCACGCCCGCACCGAGTGGTTCGAGTCCTGGCGGGCCGCCCCCGGCCACCAGGACGACCCGGACGCGCTCCTGGTCGCCGCCCAGCTGGCCGCCGACCGTGCCTGGCGCTCCCCGGCCCGTGCCGAGCTGCTGGCGCCGGTGGAGGCACTGGTGACGGCCGCCGCCGAGGCCGTACCGCGTGATCCGGTGCCCTGGCGGCTGGCGCTGGACCGGGCGCGCGGCGCGCACGCCGGGCACACCGAGTTCGAGCGGCTGTGGACCGAGGCGGTACGGCGCTCTCCGCACCACTACGGCTGTCATGTGGCCGCCCTGAAGTACCTGGGCGCGTCCTGGCACGGCTCGCACCGCGAGTGTTTCGACTTCGCCGAGCCCGCCGCCGACGACGCCCCGCCCGGCTCGCTGGTGCGGGCGCTGCCGGTGCGCGCCGCGTTCGGCTATCTCACCGACGGCTGCGGGGAGGCCGTGCCCCGGGTGCGGCTGGACGCGGCGGCGGACCGCGCGATCGAGCTGTCCGGCGCCTTCGCCCCGGCCGACCCCTGGCCTGCGGAGATCCGCAATGTGCTGGCGTACGTCCTGCTGCGGCTGGAGCGACGCGCCGACGCGCTGGAGCAGCTGCGGCTGATCGGCCCGTATGCCACGTCGTTCCCCTGGGACCGGGTCGCGGAGGACCCGCTGGGCCTGTTCCTGCTGGCCCGCCGGGAGCTGCGCGCGGCCCCCACGGGGGCCCTGTGGACGGCCTCCACGCTTCCATCTGGTGGGCACGGCGGACGCGCCCACCGCGGCGACCACTAGGCTTCTGCGGCGTGACGACCGTCCGGCTCCCGCTCTTCCCCCTGAACTCCGTGCTGTTCCCGGGGCTGGTGCTCCCGCTCAATGTGTTCGAGGAGCGCTACCGCGCGTTGCTGCGCACGCTCCTCAAGACGCCCGAGGACGAACCGCGCCGCTTCGCCGTGGTGGCGATCCGCGACGGCCACGAGGTGGCGGCCAGCTCCCCCGGCATGCCCGATCCGACCGCGGTGCCCGACCTCGGGCCCGCCGCCGGGTTCGGACCCGATCCGCTGAAGGCGTTCCACGGCGTGGGCTGCGTCGCCGACGCGGCGACCATCCGGGAACGCCCGGACGGCACCTTCGAGGTGCTGGCCACCGGCACGACCCGGGTCCGGCTGCTGTCCGTGGACACCTCGGGCCCGTTCCTGACCGCCGAGGTGGAGACGCTGACGGAGGAACCGGGCGACGAGGCGGGCGCGCTCGCCGAGGGCGTGCTGCGGGCGTTCCGGCAGTACCAGAAGCGGCTGGCGGGGGCGCGGGAACGGTCCCTGGCGGGCGGCGCGGAACTGCCCGACGAGCCGCAGGTGGTGTCGTACCTGGTGGCCGCCGCCATGATGCTGGACACCCCGACCAAGCAACGCCTCCTCCAGGCGCCGGACGCGGCCTCGCGGCTGCGCGACGAACTGAAACTGCTGCGCACGGAGACCGCGATCATCCGTACGCTGCCATCCTTGCCGGCCGCGGAGCTGACCCGCGGTCCGACGAGCCTGAACTGAGGCGTGAGAGAGGCTGGGCCCGGATGGCGAAGAAGGCGAAGCAGACGGCGGGCGGCACCCCGGCGACGGTGGCGCTGACGACGGCGGGAGTGCCGTACACCGTGCACTCCTACGACCACGACCCCGCGCATCCCTCCTACGGGGAGGAGGCGGCCGAGGCCATGGGGGTGGCGCCGGAGCGGGTGTTCAAGACGCTGGTGGCGGAGGTCGACGGCGGGCTGACCGTGGCGGTGGTGCCGGTGGCGGGCTCCCTGGACCTCAAGGCGCTCGCGGCGGCGGTCGGCGGCAAGAAGGCGGCCATGGCGGACCCGGCGGCGGCGGAGCGGACCACCGGGTACGTACGGGGCGGGATCTCCCCCCTCGGTCAGCGCAAGCGCCTGCCCACGGTCCTGGACGCCTCGGCGTCCGCCCACGCCACGATCTGTGTCTCGGCGGGCCGCCGGGGCCTGGAGGTCGAACTGTCCCCGCAGGACCTGGCGCGGCTGACGGGGGCGGTGCTCGCGCCGATCGGCCGGGCGTAGCAGCCGTACATGTGCGGCCTTCGACGCGGGCCCGTACATGTGCGGCCTTCGACGCGGGCCCGTACATGTGCCGCCCTCGACACGGGCCCGTACATGTGCGGCCCTCGACGCGGGCCCGTGCGTGTCGGGCCCCTCGACGCGGGCCCGTTCTTCGGCTAAGGACGAAAGGCATGTCGAAGCGACGGCGCAAGCGGAAGTGGCGGATTCGGAAGCACCGGGCGAACCACGGAAGGAAACCGGCGTGACCGGCTCCTAGGCCCCCGGTCCCGTACTCCCCCAGGTCTCCTGAGGCTGCTCGTCCCGTGGTCCGAACAGGGCCGTGAGACCCAGGTGGACGAGCAGACCCGCCACCGACCACGCCAGCAGCGCCCCCTTCGCGCCGAGTTCCAGCGGCGCCGAGAAGGACACGTTCCGGCCCGCCTCACGGGCGTGGGCCAGGACGTCGTCCGTGGGGCCGAGCCATACGCCGACCCGCCAGGCGATCACGGAGGCGAGCAGTCCGCCGACCCCCAGCGCCACCACCAGCGGCACCCCGCCGTGCCGCCGCCAGACGAACACCGCGACCGCCGTCGCCGCCCCGAACGCGAGCGCCAGCAAGGTGAACGTCCCGTCCACCCCGATCGCCTGCTCCCCCTCGGTGTCCCGCACATACACGGCCCAGGTGCCGTCCACCACGTCCCCGACCAGCGGTACGCGCGGTGCCAGCCAGGACCACAGCGCCCCCAGTCCCACTCCGAGCACGGCCAGCGCGACCAGGACCACGCCGGCTTCACGTATCTCGGTGCGCAGCCCCGGCCCGGTCGGCTTCCCGCCCTCCGCGGCCCCGGCGGCGTCCCAGAGGGCGCCCTGAGCGGCGTACGCCCCGTCCGGCGTATGCCACGCCCCTGAGCCGCCGTCGGCGGGCTGACTGCTGTGCGAGGGCCGCTCGTGCGGCGGAGGCGGCGGCGTCAAAGGAGCGGTCACCCTGACATCGTGCCAGGCCCGGCTGTGCGGTGCGTCACCGGACGGCCGCCCGACGGTAGGCCCAGGTGGCCACCGCCAGCGAGATCACCCCGACCCCGGCGCACACGGCCAGGTCACCGAGGACGTACGCCCATTCGGTGGACCCGGAGAAGGTCCGCGCGTACGCCTCGACCCCGTAGGTCGAGGGCAGCAGATCGCGGGCGACACGGACCAGTTCCGGCATCCGCTCGGGCGGCAGCACGCCGAGGAGCAGCGCCGCCGACATGCCGAGCTGGCCCAGCAGGGTGGCCAGCTCCGGCCGGGGGGCGAGCAGCCCGAGCGCGGCGCCGAGCCCGGCGAGCGCGGCACCGGCCAGCGGGATCACCGCGATCAGAATCCACAGGTTGGTCAGCGGCAGCCCGAACAGCACACAGCCGAACACCGCCGTGACGAGCGTGCCGGGCACGGTGAAGGAGGCGTACGCGCCCGCCGCGCCCAGCACCACCGCGGCGGGCGGCACCGGCAGCGTGGCGTAGTGGTCGAGACCACCGGAGGCGCGCAACTGGCCGAAGTACTGGGCGAGCAGGTTCAGCGCGACGAACGCGACGACCAGGATGGACGACCCGGCGACCACGGCCTCGGCCTGGCTGCCGCTGCCGTCCACCACCCCGCGCATCATGATCAGGATGCCGACGGATTGAAACGTCGCCACGAACAGGAGCGGAATCCGCGCCACCCGCGCCCGCGACAGCTGCGCCCGGTACACGGCCGCCAGCGACGGCCACAGCCGCGCCCGCGGCCCCAGCTCGGCGGCGGCGCGCCGGGGGCGTTCGTCCGAAGCCAGGGCACTGCCCGGCAGCACCTCTGCGGGTACGACACTCACCTCGCGCTGCTCCCCTTCCCAGGGTCGGTTCCTGCGGCGGCGGCCGGAACGGTCCTGCCCGTCCTGTCCTGGTGTACGGCCCGGACGCCGCGTCCGCTCATTCCACCGGCGCGCACGGCGGCCGTGCGGCGGGTCATGACTTCACCAGCCCCTGCCGCGCGCCGCCGCCCAGCGCCAGATACACGTCCTCCAGGCTGGGCGTGGCGAGCGTGAAGTCGTCCAGCGCGGCGAAGGCGGCTCCGCCGGTGACCGTGGCGACCACCGCGCGGGCCTCGTCCGGCGCGAGCCGGAGCGTCCAGCGCCGTCCGCTCTCCTGGGCGGCCTCGCGCAGCGCGGCGACCTCGGGCACCTCCAGCGGCGCCCGCTCCCGCCACACCAGCTCCACCCGGACCTCTCCGGCGACCCGCTCCTTGAGCCCGGTGGGGCTGTCGCAGGCGATCACCCGGCCCCGGTCCAGGACGGCGACCCGGTCGAGGACGGTCTCGGCCTCGATGACGTTGTGGGTGACCAGCAGCACGGTCGTACCGCGTTCCGCGCGGCGGCGGTCCACGGCGGACCACACCGCGCGGCGGGCCACCGGGTCCATGCCGGTGGTCGGCTCGTCCAGCACCAGGAGGGGCCGCTCCCCGATCAGCGCGGCGGCGACACACGCCAGCCGCCGCTGCCCGCCGGACAGTTTCTTCAGCGCCCGCCCGGCGATCGGCGCGAGCCCCAGCTCGTCGAGGACGTCGTCCCGCTCGGCCCGTGCCCGCCGGATGTCCAGCCCGCGCAGCCGCCCGGTGGTCTCGGCGGCCAGGGACACGGTCAACTCATCGAGCGCGGTCGACTCCTGCCCGAGATAGGCGAGAATCCGCGAGGCCCGCTCCGGGTGCCGGACGATGTCGTGCCCGAGGATCTCCACGGTGCCGCTGTCGGGCCGCATCAGCCCGGTGATCTGGCGTACGACGGTGGACTTCCCGGCGCCGTTCGGCCCGAGCAGTCCGAAGATCTCACCGCGCCGCACATCGAGCCCGACCCCGTCGGCGGCCCGCACCTCGGGCACCGCCGGAACCCCGCGCCGCCCGCGCACCGCGGGATAGGTCTTGGTGAGCCCGCGCACCGCACACACGACCTCACGACCCTCGTGGATGCCCCCTGCCGCGCCCGTACTCACAAGCAGCCAGCCTAAGGGGTCCCCCCCACCCCCACTTCACGCACCCCCACACAGGAGCACGGGGATCTGCCCCCACAGGGGCCCTCAAGAGGGCACGGGAGCCACCCCACAGGTCCACAGGTCCACAGGTCCACAGGTCCACAGGTCCACAGGTCCACAGGTCGGGGGAGCCGCCTCAATAGGGGCGCCGGGCATCTACCTCATAGGGACGCACGGGGACCTGCCCCATAGGGCCACGGGGACCTGCCCCATAGGGCCACGGGCATCTGCCCCATAGGGGCGCGGGGAACTGCGCAAAAAACCCACCGCCCCGCACCCGAATTCCACCCCCACCCCCACCCACCCCAGGGGCGCGGGGAACTGCGCAATCAACCCCCACCCCCACCAACCCGCACCCAAAACACCCCCCACCCCCACCTACTCCCCCGCCCCCGACGGATGTCGCTCCGCTCCGGTCCGCACATCGATCTCCCGCCAGAACCCCGCCCGGATCGCGTACCGATCATGCTCATCGATCTGATCGTCCTTGTGCGCGAGCAACCCGAACCGCGCCGCGTACCGCAGCAACTCCCCGTCGATCCGGTGCGGCACGCGCGGATACATCCCCGACAGCCGCTGCACATGTCCCTGCCCCGGCTCCCCGAGCCGCGCCAGCCACCGCCGGGCGAACACCTGCCCCACCTCGTAGGGGTCGCCCCCCACCGTGGTGATGTCCTCCTCCCGGTCCGCCCACCGCTGCTCCGCGGTGGTCAGCTGCGCCAGCGTCGGCATGGCGGCGACCTCCGGCGGCTCCGCGGCCGTACCGGGCCGGTCGACCCACCCCTTGTCGGACGACCACCGCAGCGTCGCCGTGGCCGGCTGCGGCTTGTCGGGATGCGCGCCGGGCGCGCGCAGCGCGGCGAGGTCCTTGGGCGTGGGCACCCCCTTGGCCGCCGCGGGCACCCGCTCCTCGACGCCGCCGGTCGCCGCGGCGGCCGGGTGGGTCCGCTCCTCGGCGGGCCGCTCCGCCGCGGCGAGCGCCCCTTCCGGCAGCGGCGCCGACAGGATCGCGGCGATCTCGGGCCGGGGCGCGGGCGGCGGCGCGCACACCCGTTCCTTGGCCTGCACCGCGCGGGTGATCCAGGCCCGGTCCAGGACCCGCCGTTCGTCCGCCTCGGCGACCAGGTCCTCGGACTGGTTGTAGTCCCCGTCGGCGGCCTGTACGGCCCACAGGTGGACGGCGACCCCGTGCTCCTTGGCGGCCATCATGCCCGGCAGCAGATCACCGTCGCCGGTGACCAGCACGACATCGGAGCAGGCGCGGTTGCGGGCCAGCTCGGTCAGTTCGGCGTGCATCGCGGCGTCGACGCCCTTCTGCGCCCACCGTCCGTCACTGCGGGTGAGGGCTCCGAGTCGGACGGTCACCCGGGGCATCACACGCAGTCGGCGGTGCTCGGGCTGGGGCACCCGGTCGGGGGCGCCGTCGAACCAGTAGATGCGCAGCAGCGGCTGCTGGGTGTCGGACTCGGCACGGTCACGCAGGCCCTGGATCAGGGCGGCGTGGTCGACGGTGATGCGGGACCTGGAGGGCTCTCCGGCCAGAAGGCTCGCGGCGGCCCCCAGCAGATACCCGGCGTCCACCAGGACGATGCAGCGGTCCACGCGACTCACCCACTTCCTGGGAGGTTTGCTTGGAGCTTTCTTCGAGTCTGCCCGACGGTGCGGAGGTTAACGGCCCGAACTCGATCATCGGCGTGGCGTTTCGGAACACTGCCACGCCACCCCTCCTGTCACACACGGTAATTATCCGAAATGCGATCGATGTCGGCATGTGTGAGTCTGAGGGCGGCCCCGGACCCCCTTCAGGAGGCAGATCACCATGGCCAAGAACAAGAAGCAGGATCGCAAGCAGCCGCAGTCCGAGCGCAGCCAGCAGTCCGCCGAGCAGTCGTCGCTGGAGCAGCAGGCGCAGCAGGCGACCCCCGCCGACGTGGCGCGCAAGGGCCGGCAGAAGCGGTTCGGCCACAACTGACATCGGTGGCGGCCGGGCCGTGGGCCAGGCACAGCCATCCGGAGCACAGCCATGACGGAGGGGCGCACCCCGCACGGGATGCGCCCCTCGGTCGTACTCGGACCCTGTCCGGGCCCCCTCGGACTCAGCCCGCCAGGCAGGACGGCCCGAGCAGCACCTCTCGGACTCAGCCCGCCAGGCAGGACGGTCCCAGCAGCACCTTCAGATCCCCGAACAGCGCCGGGTCCGGCTTCACCCGGTGCCGGTCCAGCCGCAGGACGGTCGTCCTCGTCGGCCCCTGGAGCCTGATCCGTACCTCGCTGTCGCCCTTGTGGTGCTGGAGGATCTCGCCGAGGCGGCTGATCATCGGCGGGGTGACCCGGGTGGCCGGGATGGTGAGCACGACCGGCGCGTTGGTGCCCGCCATGGACAGGTCGGGGACCATCAGCTCCATGGCGACCAGCCGCGGGACGTCCTCCCGCTTGTCGAGCCGGCCCTTGACGAACACCACCGCGTCCTCCACCAGTTGGGTGGAGATCAGCTGGTAGGTCGCCGGGAAGAACATGCACTCGATGGAGCCCGCGAGGTCCTCCACGGTGGCGATGGCCCAGGCGTTGCCCTGCTTGGTCATCTTGCGCTGGAGGCCGGAGATGATGCCGCCGATGGTGACGACCGCGCCGTCGCCGAAGTCACCGCCGGTGAGCTGGGAGATACCCGCGTCCGCCTTGTCGGAGAGCACATGCTCCAGACCGAACAGCGGGTGATCGGACACATACAGTCCGAGCATCTCCCGCTCCTGCGCGAGCAGATACGTCTTCTCCCACTCCTCCGGCGCAAACTCCACGTCCAGACCGAAGCCGGGCTCACTGGTGTCGTCGTCGCCCATGCCGCCGAACAGGTCGAACTGTCCCTCGGCCTCCTTGCGCTTGACCGCGACCACATTGTCGATCATCGGTTCGTACTGCGCGGTCAGACCCTTGCGGGTGTGCCCCATGGAGTCGAAGGCACCGGCCTTGATCAGGGACTCCGTGGTCCGCTTGTTGCAGACGACGGCCTCGACCTTGTCGAGGTAGTCGGGGAAGGAGGAGTACTTCCCCTTGGCCTTGCGGCATCTGATGATCGACTCCACCACGTTGGTGCCGACGTTGCGCACCGCGGAGAGGCCGAAGAGGATCACGTCGTCGCCCTGCGCGGCGAAGTTCGACATGGACTCGTTGACGTTCGGCGGGAGCACCTTGATGCCCATGCGGCGGCATTCGTTGAGATAGATCGCCGACTTGTCCTTGTCGTCCTTGACCGAGGTGAGCAGCCCCGCCATGTACTCGGCGGGGTGGTTCGCCTTGAGGTAGGCGGTCCAGTAGGAGACCAGTCCGTACGCCGCCGAGTGCGCCTTGTTGAAGGCGTATCCGGCGAACGGGACCAGCACGTCCCACAGCGCCTGGATGGCCTCGTCGCTGTAGTCGTTCTTCCGGGCGCCCGCCTGGAAGATGGTGAAGTTCTTGGCGAGTTCCTCGGGCTTCTTCTTGCCCATCACCCGGCGCAGGATGTCGGCCTCGCCCAGCGAGTACCCGGCGATGATCTGCGCGGCCTTCTGCACCTGCTCCTGGTAGACGATCAGGCCGTAGGTGACGTCCAGGACCTCCTTGAGCGGCTCCTCCAGCTCCGGGTGGATCGGGGTGATCTCCTGCTGGCCGTTCTTGCGCAGGGCGTAGTTGGTGTGCGAGTTCATGCCCATGGGGCCCGGCCGGTACAGGGCGGAGACGGCGGAGATGTCTTCGAAGTTGTCCGGCTTCATCAGGCGCAGCAGGGAGCGCATGGGGCCGCCGTCGAACTGGAAGACGCCCAGGGTGTCACCGCGCTGGAGCAGTTCGAAGGTCGTCGGATCGTCCAGCGGGAGGCCCAGCAGGTCGATGTCGATGCCCTTGTTGGACTTCACCATCTTGACGGCGTCGTCCATGATCGTCAGGTTGCGCAGGCCCAGGAAGTCCATCTTCAGCAGGCCGAGCGACTCACAGCTCGGGTAGTCCCACTGGGTGATGGTCACCCCGTCGCTGTGCCGGACCCACACCGGGACATGCTCGGTGATGGTCTCGCTGGACATGATCACACCGGCGGCGTGCACACCCATCTGCCGGACCAGGCCCTCCACACCGCGGGCGGTGTCGATGACCTTCTTGACGTCCGGCTCGTTCTCGTACATCCCGCGGATCTCGCCCGCCTCGCCGTAGCGCGGGTGGGCGGAGTCGGTGATGCCGGAGAGCGGGATGCCCTTGCCGAGGACGTCCGGCGGCATCGCCTTGGTGAGCCGGTCGCCCATCGCGTACGGGTAGCCCAGCACCCGCGCGGAGTCCTTGATCGCGTTCTTGGCCTTGATGGTGCCGTAGGTGCCGATCATGGCGACCTTGTCGGCGCCGTACTTCTCCGTCACGTACCGGATGACCTCGACGCGCCGGCGCTCGTCGAAGTCGATGTCGACATCGGGCATCGAGATGCGCTCGGGGTTCAGGAACCGCTCGAAGATCAGTCCGTGCGGGATCGGGTCGAGGTCGGTGATGCCCATGGCGTACGCGACGATCGAGCCCGCCGCGGAGCCACGGCCGGGGCCGACCGCGATGCCCTGCTTCTTGGCCCACATGATGAAGTCGGCGACGACCAGGAAGTAGCCGGGGAAGCCCATCGAGATGATGACGTCCATCTCGTACTCGGCCTGCTTGACGCGGTCCTCGGGGACACCGCCGGGGAAGCGGCGCTCCATGCCCCGGCGGACCTCCTCCTGGAACCAGGTGACCTCGGTGTAGCCGTCGGGGATGTCGAACTTCGGCATCAGGTTGCGGGACTCGAACATGCCCGTGGTGTCGACCATCTCGGCCACCAGCAGGGTGTTGGCGCAGCCCTCCTGCCAGGCGTCCGAGGAGTCGATGGCGTACATCTCGTCCGTGGACTTCAGGTAGTAGCCCGTGCCGTCGAACTTGAAGCGGTCCGGGTCGGAGAGGTTCTTGCCGGTCTGGATGCACAGCAGCGCGTCGTGGGCCGTCGCCTCGTGGGCGTAGGTGTAGTGCGAGTCGTTGGTGACCAGCGGGGGGATGCCGAGCTTCTTGCCGATCTCCAGGAGGCCGTCACGGACCCGGTGCTCGATCTCGATGCCGTGGTCCATCAGCTCCAGGAAGTAGCGGTCCTTGCCGAAGATGTCCTGGTAGTCGGCGGCGGCCTTGAGGGCCTCGTCGTGCTGGCCGAGGCGCAGCCGGGTCTGGAGCTCGCCGGAGGGGCAGCCGGTGGAGGCGACGATCCCCTCGGACCACTGGGCGATGGTCTCCTTGTCCATCCGGGGCCACTTCTGGAGCCAGCCCTCGGCGTACGCGTCGGAGGAGAGCCGGAAGATGTTGTGCAGGCCCTTGGCGTTGACCGCCCACATCGTCTTGTGGGTGTAGCCGCCGGAACCGGAGACGTCGTCCCGCTTCTGGTGCGGCTGGCCCCACTGGATCTTGCGCTTGTTGCGCCGGGACTCGGGCGCGACATACGCCTCGATCCCGATGATCGGGGTGACCCCGGCTTTCTTCGCGGTGTGGAAGAAGTCGTACGCCCCGTGCAGATTGCCGTGGTCGGACATGGCGATATGGGTCATGCCCATCTCGTTGCACGCGTTGAACATGTCCTTCAGCCGCGCGGCACCGTCCAGCAGCGAGTACTGGGTGTGGACGTGCAGGTGCGTGAACGGCGGCTTGGACACGGTGCGACCTCCAGGGAAAACACTGGGTGACAGGCGGACGGACACTTCTGGGGACAGCGTCGAAGTCTATGCCGCCGCACTGACAATCCGGCGCCCGCCCCGCGTACCTTCACAGCGGGGGCCGCGCCCCGGGAGAGGGCACTTCCACAGCGGGGCCGTGCCGCGGGAGCGGGCACTTCCACAGCCGGGGGCCGTGCCTCGGGAGCGGGCACTTTCGGACGGCCCCGCCCGTTGGAGACGACAGAAACGCTGTCGTACAGATGTACCAGGAGGCACTCCGCGATGTCGGTCCCACAGCTCAGTGACGAGCGGCGCGGCGAGGAGATCCTCGCCGTCTTCGACACCGCCTTCGGCCAGCTCCTGGCCGCCGACCCGGCCGCGTTCCGGGTGAAGTTCCGCAAGATGGCGGCCTCCGCGTTCGCCTTCTACCGCGGCACGGCCTGTCTGTACTACCACGACCTGGAGGCGGCGAGCGGCGGCCGGACGGCGGGTTCCCCGTTCCTGGACGAGCGCACCGCGCGGGTCTGGATCCACGGCGACCTGCACGCGGAGAACTTCGGCACGTACATGGATTCGAACGGCCGTCTGGTCTTCAACGTCAACGACTTCGACGAGGCGTATGTGGGCCCCTTCACCTGGGACCTCAAGCGCTTCGCCGCCTCCATGGCGCTGATCGGCTACGCGAAGGCGCTCAGCGACGAGCAGATCACCGAGCTGGTGACGGTCTACGCGCTGGCCTACCGCGAGCGGGTGCACGCGCTGGCGACGGGCGCCAAGAGCGACGAGGTGCCGCCCTTCACCCTGGACACCGCCCAGGGCCCGCTGCTGGACGCGCTGCGCGACGCCCGCTCGCTGACCCGCTTCGCGCTGCTGGAGTCGATGACCGAGATCCGTGACTTCGAGCGCCGCTTCGCGCCCGGAGGCGGCTCCATAGAGCTGGACGCGGCGACGCGGTACAAGGTGCTGGCCGCCTTCGACGGCTATCTGGAGACGCTCCCCGAGGACTCACTGGCCCGCCCCGACTCCTACCGGGTCAAGGACGTCGTGGGGCGCCGGGGCATAGGCATAGGGTCCGCCGGTCTGCCGTCGTACAACATCCTCCTGGAGGGGCACAGCGACGCCCTGGAGAACGACGTGGTGATCTACGTCAAGCAGGCCCAGACCCCGGCCGTCTCCCGCCATCTGACCGACCCCGCGATCCGGGACTACTTCCAGCACGAGGGGCACCGCACGGTGCTGTCCCAGCGCGCCCTCCAGGCGCACGCCGACCCGTGGCTGGGCTGGACCGAGCTGGACGGGGCGGGCCAGCTGGTCGCCGAGGTCTCGCCGTACGCGGTGGATCTGGACTGGGGCGACATCGACGACCCGGAGGAGATCGCGGCGGTCGTAGCCGACCTCGGCCGGGCCACGGCGACGATGCACGCGGCGGCGGACGACACCTCCGGCGAGTCCCTGGTGCCGTTCTCCACCGAGCGGGCCATCGACGCGGCCATCGCGGCCGACGAGGAGGGCTTCGCCCCGCTGCTGGTGGACTTCGCGCACCGGTACGGCGCCCGCGCGCGGGCCGACCACCAGATCTTCGTGGACCTGTTCCGCAACGGCCGTATCCCGGGGCTGTGACGCCCCGCGCGGCAGCCGCCCACCGCCCCGGACCGTGACGAAGGGGTCACCCTCGGACAACGGTCAGGTGTCCCACGTCACCCTTTAGGGGTCCCTTACCGGACTCCGTGACACACTCTCACCGCGATGGACATATCCGGAACCCCGATCAGAGTCGTCCGCGCGGCGCTGTTCACGGCACTCGTCGTGACCCTCGGCACCGCGTCGCACGTGCTGCTGTCCGGGGTCCCGCTGCCGCTGGGCACGGTCGGGGCGGCAGCCGCCGGGGTCTTCGCCGTGGCCTATCTGCTGGCGGGCCGCCGCGAGCGGAGCCTCGGCCGGATCGCCGCCCTGCTGATCCCGCTGGAACTGGCCGTCGACACGCTCTTCACGGCCGGTCAGCACGCCTGCTACGGCGCCGCGGGCGGCCCGGTGACCGGCCCGCTGCGCGCGGTCGGCCTGGACGTCCTCTGCGCGGGCCAGGTCGGCTCCCCGCTGGCCCGGATGACGGCCACCACGGCCGCCGCCCCGGACCGCGCCGCCGCACTGTTCGCCGACGCCGACCCCGAGGCGGCCTGGCTGCTGCTCGCCGCGCATGTCGGCATCGGGCTGCTGGCCGCCGTCTGGCTGCGGCGCGGTGAGCGGGCGCTGGCCCAGCTGCTGGCCGCCGCCGCGGCGACCACGTTCCGCCCGCTGCTGCTGGCGGTGGCCGCGGTGACGGTCCGCCCCGCGCGGGTCGGCGTCCGGCTGCCGCGCACCGCCGAGCGCCCCGCGGCCGTCCGCGAGCTGCTGCTCTCGCACGGCCTGGGCCGCCGCGGCCCCCCGGCCGCCCTCTCCTTCGCCTGACGGCGGCGCTCGCCCGCCCCGGCACGTCTCGCACGTCTCCGGGCTCCGGTCGACGCACGGACCGCTGAGGCGCGCCCACGGCACACCACCACGAGGACGCTCGTCCCCGGGCGACCGGGTGGTGGGCGCTCGTCCCCGGGCGACCGGCGGTGGGCGCTCGTCCCCGGGCGACCGGGCGATCAGGCCCCAGAAGGCACATGCGCACCAGGTACACCCACGCACAGCGCGTACCTCAAGCGCACCACTGATGCGCAGACGCACAGAGACACAGAGACACACCCGCGCAAACGCGCACAAACGATCAGACGTGCAAACACGCACACGTACGCGCATCCGCACACGTACTGACCACCAGACGTACGAGAAGACGTCCCCTCCCCCACTCGGAGACACATCCATGAGCAAGCGAAACACCAACGCCGCCAAGTCCGCCGCGCGTGAGCGCCTCCGTCAGGAGCGTGAGCGCGAGGCCAAGCGCGCGAAGACCAAGCGCCAGATCGTCGTCGCCCTCTCGGTCGTCGGTGTCCTGGCGGCGGCGGGCGGCATAGGCTACGCCGTCGTCCAGGCGAACAAGCCCGGCCACTGGGAGGCCGTACAGGACGAGACGGTCGCCGCCCCGGCCAACACCACCGGCACCGACGGCACCAGTGTCGTGATCGGCAAGGCCGACGCCCCCAAGACGCTGAAGATCTACGAGGACCCGCGCTGCCCGGTCTGTGCCTCCTTCGAGCAGACGGTCGGCTCGACCGTCGACAAGGACGTGGCGGACGGCAAGTACAAGGTCCAGTTCGTCGGCGGCACCTTCCTGGACGGCGACTCGCTCGGCGACGGCCAGGTCGGCTCCAACGGCGAGGGCTCCAAGAACGCGATGAGCGCGCTGGGCGCCGCCCTGAACGTGAGCCCGGAGGCGTTCCTCCAGTACAAGGCGGCGCTGTACTCGGCGAAGTTCCACCCGGAGGAGTCGGACGACAAGTTCGCCGACGACAGCTATCTGATCGAGATCGGCGACAGCGTCCCGGCCCTCAAGGACAACGCCAAGTTCCAGAACGCGGTGAACAACGGCACGTACGACGCGTGGGCGCTGGCGATGTCCAAGTCCTTCGACACCAACAAGGACGATGTGTCGGGCACCCCCAGCTTCGTCATGGACGGCAAGAAGCTGACCACGGCGGGCGGTAGCCAGCCGATGACGGTCGCGGACTTCAACACGGCGGTGGACGCGGCCCTCAAGGGCTGACGGCACCCCGGCCACCAGGAGCCGCGCGGAGGACGCCCCGGCGTCCGCGGCGAACAGGCGTCCCTGGACGAACAGGCGGGCGAACTCTCGGGAGTTCGCCCGCTTCTTCGTGCGCCGCCCTGTTCCCACGTCTGAACCGCTCAGTAACCTGAACGGCCGTGACCAGTCCTCAAAGAGCCCCCCGAGGCGCCGCCGATGCCGCGCCGGACGCCACCTCCCCCGCCCCGCGCCGCCGTACGGTCGTCAAGGCCGCCGCCGTCACCGCCGCGCTGGCCGCTCCGCTCGCCGCCGCACTGCCCGCCCGCGCCGCCGGGGCGCCCGCCTTCCTACACGGGGTGGCCTCCGGCGACCCGCTGCCCGACGGCGTCCTGCTGTGGACCCGGGTGACGCCCACCGCCGGGGCCGTTCCCGGCTCCGGGCTCGGCCCGGACACCGAGGTGGTGTGGACCGTCGCCCGGGACAAGGCGTTCACCGATGTCGTCGCCCATGGCTCGGTGCTCGCGACGGCCGCCTCCGACCACACCGTGAAGGCCGACGTCCGCGGTCTGGCGCCCGCCACCGCCTACTGGTATCGCTTCTCCGCGGGCGGCACCGACTCCCCCGCCGGACGCACCCGTACCGCGCCCGCCGCCGACGCGAGCGTCCCCGGGCTGCGCTTCGGCGTGGTCTCCTGCGCCAACTGGGAGGCCGGGTACTTCGCCGCGTACCGCCAGCTGGCCGCGCGCGGCGACCTCGACGCCTGGCTGCACCTGGGCGACTACATCTACGAGTACGGCGCCGGCCAGTACGGCACCCGGGGCACCTCGGTCCGCGCGCACGCGCCCGCGCACGAGATCCTGACCCTCGCCGACTACCGCACCCGGCACGGCCGGTACAAGACCGACCCCGACCTCCAGGCGCTGCACGGGGCGGCGGCCTGTGTGGCCATCTGGGACGACCACGAGATCGCCAACGACACCTGGTCGGGCGGCGCCCAGAACCACACCGAGGGCGCCGAGGGCGCCTGGGCCGACCGTCAGGCCGCCGCCAAGCAGGCGTACTTCGAGTGGATGCCGGTCCGGCCCGCCGTGGCCGGGACGACCTACCGGGCGCTGCGCTTCGGCAAGCTGGCCGATCTCGCCCTGCTGGATCTGCGCTCCTTCCGCTCGCAGCAGGTCGCGCTCGGCAACGGAGGGGTCGACGACCCGGACCGCACCCTGACCGGCCGCGCCCAGCTGGACTGGCTCAAGGGCAGGCTGGCGTCCGCCGACACCACCTGGCGGCTGGTCGGCAACTCGGTGATGATCGCCCCGTTCGCCATCGGCTCACTGGCCGCCGAACTGCTGGCGCCGCTGGCCGAACTGCTGGGACTGCCCCAGGAGGGCCTGGCGATCAACACCGACCAGTGGGACGGCTACACCGACGACCGGCGTGAGCTGCTGGGCCATCTGCGGAGCAACGCCATCCGCAACACCGTGTTCCTGACCGGCGACATCCATATGGCCTGGGCCAACGATGTGCCCGTGGACGCCGGGACCTATCCGCTGTCCGCGTCCGCCGCCACCGAGTTCGTGGTCACCTCGGTCACCTCCGACAATCTGGACGACCTGGTAGGCGTCACCGAAGGCACGGTCTCCGCCCTCGCCGCCCCGGTGATCCGGGCCGCCAACCGGCATGTGCACTGGGTCGACACCGACCGCCATGGCTTCGGTGTGCTCGATCTGACCGCCGAGCGCGCGCAGATGGACTTCTACACGCTCTCCGACCGCACCCGGCCCGACGCCACCGCCACCTGGCAGCGCTCCTACCGCACCCGCAGCGGCACGCAGCGGGTGGAGCGGACGTACAAGCCGGTGTGAGCGGGGGCATGACCTCGGGCGAGCGGCGATCATGCTCCGGTGTGAGCGGCCCGGTGTGACCCGGTGTGAGCGACCCGGGGCGGGTCGGCCAGGTGTGACCTGATGTGAGCGGCCTGGTGTGGCTCGGGCAGGTCTGATCCGGTGTGACCGGCCCGGAGCGGGTCGGCCAGGTCTGACCGGGTGTGAGCGGCCCGGTGTGCGCGGGGTCAGCCCGTCTTGAGGGAGTCCAGGAAGCCGAGCGCCACCCGCCAGGTGGCCTCGGCGGCCTCCCGGTCGTAGTCCGGCAGGTCCGGGTCGGTGTAGAGATGGCCCGCGCCCGGGTAGCGGTACACCTCCACGTCCGCGCCCGCTCTGCCCATCTGGAGGTACCAGGCGCTCAGCCAGTCGTCGGTCTCGAACGGGTCCGGCTCGGCGACGTGCAGCTGCACCGGCAGCCCGTCCACCGCGGCGTTCGGCGCGAGGTCGGACGTGCCGTGCAGCAACAGCAGACCGCGGGCGTGCTCGTCGCCGAGGGCCAGGGTCTGGGCGAGGGCCGCGCCGAGCGAGAACCCGGCGTAGACCAGCCCGCGTCCGGAGTACGGCGCGGCGGCCAGCACCGCCCGTCTGAGCAGCTCGTCCTTGCCGATGGTGTCCTTGGCCGCCCGGCCCTCCTCGTCCGTCTCGAACGTCCGGCCCTCGAACAGGTCCGGCGTGATGACCTCATGGCCCGCGGCGCGCAGCCGCTCGGCCGCGTCCCGCACCGCCGGGCGCGGCCCGTACGTCGAGTGGAAGAGCACGATGTCCATGCCTCCATCGTGCCAGCCGCCACTGACAACCCGGTCCCGCCCCGGCCCGGACGGCGACCGGAGCGTCGGCGCGGCCGGTGGACGGCAACCGGAAGCGGCGGTCCCGGACTCATATGTTCACGACCCCCCGGCCCCGGTTACGTTCACTGACATGGAAAATCTGCTCCGTCCCCTGATCGTGATCGGCGGCTCCGTGCTGCTGACCCTGGTCATCGGCTGGACCACCGACTTTCTGCTCCGCAAGGCCGACGAACGCCGTGGCGGCACGTCCCTGTGGGGCGAGCTGCGCCGCGGCCGGGTGCCGTACCAGCTGGTGCTGTTCGCCGCCCTGCTCAGAGGCTCCTACGACCAGGCGAGGCTGCTGACCGAGTTCCGTGAGGGCGTCGGGCAGCTGCTGACGCTGCTGCTGATCGGGTCGGCGGCCTGGCTGGCGGTACGGATCGCGGGGGCCGTGGTCGGAGCGTCGTACACGCGCTACGCCGACGCGCACACCGAGCGCGATCCGGCCCGGGTGCGCCGGGTGCGCACCCAGGTGACGCTGATCATGCGGGTGGTCACCGCGGTCGTCGGGGTGATGGCCGTCGCGGCGATGCTGCTGACGTTCCCGGCGATGCGCGCGGCCGGTGCCTCGCTGCTGGCGTCGGCCGGCATCCTCGGCATCGTCGCCGGTGTCGCCGCGCAGTCCACGCTGAGCAATCTCTTCGCGGGGCTCCAGATCGCGTTCGGCGACATGGTGAGGATCGGCGACACGGTGGTGGTGGACGGCGAGTGGGGCACGGTCGAGGAGATCACCCTGACCTTTCTGACCGTGCGGACCTGGGACGAGCGCCGGATCACCATGCCGGTGTCGTACTTCACGTCCAAACCGTTCGAGAACTGGTCGCGCGGCACCCCGCAGATGACCGGCACGGTGTTCTGGCAGCTCGACCACTCGGCGCCGACCGCGCTGATGCGGGAGCGGCTGCGGGACATCCTGCGCGGGTGCCCTGCCTGGGACGGCCGTTCGTGCGATCTGGCGGTCACCGACGCCACCCCGAACACCATGGAGGTGCGGGCGCTGGTGACGGCGAAGGACGCGGACGACATCTGGACGGTCCGGGTCGCCGTGCGTGAGCAGATGCTCGACTGGCTGGTGCGGGAGCATCCCTATGCGCTGCCCCGGGTGAACACCGCGGAGGCCGTCCCGGCGCCGGGCGCGAACGGTGAGCGGCCCGCCGCCGGGGGCACGCCGGGACCGCGCCGCGTGGTGGAGCCGCACCGGCCGCCCGAGCGCGGCTGACCGGGCGTGACGGCGACTGACCGGGCCCTGTCCAGCCGGACCAGCCGTGTCAGTGGCCGCGCTCGGCTCCGCCGTTGACCTGGACGATCTGCGAGGTGATGTGCCCGGCGTGCGGCGAGGCCAGCCAGTGCAGGGTGGCGGCGACGTCGCCGGGCATGCCGGTCCGTCCCGTGAGGGCCTCCGCGCGGGCCCGCTCCCGCCGCTGCTCGCCCACCGCGTCCGGCTCCTCCCCGAAGAAGCCGGTGTCCTCGATGTAGCCGGGCGCGACCACGTTCACGGTGACCCCGCGCGGTCCGAGCCGCCGGGCGAGCCGGTGGGCGTACGGGTGCAGGGCCGCCTTGGCCGCCGCGTAGGACACGACCCCGGTGCCCCGAAACGCGGCGATGGAGCTGAGGAACAGCACCCGGCCGCCCGGCTCGGCGAGCCGGTCCTTGAGGGCCTCGCTCAGGAGCGCGGCGGCCAGCGTGTTGGTGCGGAAGGTGGTGTTCCAGGAGTGGGCGACGGCGTCCAGGGGATCGTCCCCGGTGGCGGGCGGCTCCAGCAGACCGTTGCCGCCCGCGCTGTGGATCAGCACATCCACGGTGCCCAGTTCCCGGGCCACGAAGGCGGCCACCGCCCGTACCTCGGCCGGTTCGGCGAGATCCGCGGCGAAGGTCAGCGCCCCCGGCACCCCGGCCCGGTCCAGCACATGTGCCCGCCGTCCGAGCAGCAGCACCTGGTCCCCGTCGGCGGCGAACAGCCCCGCCGCCGCGAGCCCGATCCCCGTACCACCACCGCTGATGACGACATTGCGAGCCATGATCACAGCGTACGACGGCCCCTCCGCCCGCGCCGGGACCCGTGGGCCGGTCAGCGCAGGCTGCGCACGTCCAGCTGGCGCAGCACCCGGTCCACCACCCCCGGGTCGGCGCCGGGTTCGCCGCGGGCCGCCAGCACCTCGTGGCGGGCCGCGCTGAGCATCTCCCGCTCGATCCGGCGCAGCCGCCGTACCCGCTGGGCCCGCTGTTCATGTCCCTCGCGCCGCTCCTCCTCGCCGAGCTGCGGATCGATGCGGACGCCGATCTCATAGGCCCGGTGGAGCATCCGCTCGCTCATCTCGTCGGGCAGGTCCTCGACGTCCTCGATCTCCTTGAGGCGGCGCCGGGCGGCCCTGGCGGCGCGCAGGGCGAGGGACCGTTCGAACTCCTGCTCCCGCTCGCTGTCCGCGCGCACCCCGAGCCGTTTCACCAGCCAGGGCAGGGTCAGGCCCTGCACGAGCAGGGTCGCCATGATCACCCCGAAGGCGATGAACACGATCTCGTCGCGGTCCGGGAAGGGCGCGCCGTCCTCGGTGGTCAGCGGGATGGCCAGGGCCAGCGCCACGGAGGCCACCCCGCGCATCCCGGCCCACCACATGACGACCGTCTCCCGCCAGGTGGTCGGGATCTCCTCGTCGTGGTCGCGCCGGGCGTGCAGCCGCTGGGTCAGCCAGGTCGCGGGGAGCAGCCACAGCAGCCGGACGAGGACCACGACCCCGACGATCGCCGCCGACCACAGCAGCAGTTCGCCCCAGCGGCCGGAGGCGGTGCGGATGGCGTTGTGCAGTTCGAGCCCGATCAGGCCGAAGGCGACCCCGGTGACCAGGGTGTCGACGATGTCCCAGAAGGTGTGCCCGGCGAGCCGGGTGGCCACGTCGTCGGCGTCGGTGGCGTAGTCGGTGAGGTAGAGGGCGGTCACCAGGACGGCGAGGACCCCGGAGCCGTGCAGTTCCTCAGCGGCCACATAGGAGGCGAACGGCACCAGCAGGGTCAGGCCGATCTGGAGGGTGGCGTCCCCGAGCAGGTCCATGAGCTTGTTGGCGCACCAGCCGAGCGCCAGCCCCACGGCCAGCGCGACCACGGCGGACAGGACCAGGTCCAGCCCGGCCCGCCAGGGCGAGAAGGTGCCGCTGACGGCGGCGGCGATGGCCACGTGGTAGAGCACGATCGCGGTGACGTCGTTGAACAGCCCCTCGCCCTCCAGGATGGAGACGAGCCTGCGGGGCAGTCCCAGCTGTCCGGCGACGGCGGTCGCGGCCACCGGGTCGGGCGGGGCGACCAGCGCGCCCAGCGCCACCGCCGCCGCGACCCCGAGGCCGGGCACGATCGCGTCGGCGACCAGGGCGACGCACAGGGTGGTGACGAACACCAGGGCCACGGCCAGCAGCAGGATGGGCCGCACGTTCGCCGCGAACTGCCGCCATGAGGTGCGCCGTACGGCCGCGTAGAGCAGCGGGGGCAGCAGCAGCGGCAGGATCAGGTCCGGCGGGATGCCGACGTTCGGTACGAAGTCCAGCAGCGCCAGCACGATCCCCAGCAGGGTCATCAGCACCGGCGACGGCAGCCCCAGCCGGTCGCCGACCGGCACGCTCAGCACGGCACCGACCAACAGCACGAACAGCAGGGCCAGTTGATCCACGGTCGGCGCTCCGGGTGGTCGGCGCGGGTAGGACGGCTCCCAGGACGGCCATGGGTGCCCCGCCGACCGGTGGCCTACAGGGCGCGCCGCATGGCCCGGTGGGGTATCCCCGCGTCGGGGAACTCGGGCCCGTACGCCTCGTATCCGAGCCGCTGGTAGAAGCCCAGGGCGTGGATCTGGGCGTGCAGGTCGACGGCGGTGAGGCCCCGCGCGCGGGCGGCGTCCTCGATGGCCCGGACCAGTCCGGCGCCGACGCCGAGTCCGCGGGCCGCCTTCAGGACGGCGAGGCGGCCGAGGGAGCCGACGCCCGGGGCGCCGCCGGTCTTGTCGAGCGCCGCCGCCCCGTGCAGCAGCCGCCCGGTGCCCAGCGGCTCGCCGTCGCCCACGCGGAGGGCCAGCACATGTACGGCGTCCGCGTCGTGGGCGTCGTACTCGATGTCCTCGGGGACGCCCTGCTCGGTGACGAAGACCTGCTTGCGCACCGCGAAGCACGACTCCCGGTCGGCCGGTCCCTCGGCGACCCGCACCACATGGGCGGCGGTCATCCGTAGGTCTCCGCGCGGACCAGCTCCAGGGCCTGCTGGAGGTCGTCGGGGTAGTCACAGGAGAACTCGGCCCACTGGCCGTCGCCGGGGTGCTCGAACCCGAGGCGTACGGCGTGCAGCCACTGGCGGGTCAGGCGCAGCCGCTTGGCGAGCGTGGGGTCGGCGCCATAGGTGAGGTCGCCGACGCAAGGGTGGCGGTGGGCGGCCATGTGGACCCGGATCTGGTGGGTGCGGCCGGTCTCCAGCTTCACATCCAGCAGGGAGGCCGCGCGGAACGCCTCGATCAGGTCGTAGTGCGTCACGGAGGGCTTGCCGTCGGCGGTGACGGCCCACTTGTAGTCGTGCTGCGGGTGGCGGCCGATGGGGGCGTCGATGGTGCCGCTCGTCGGGTCCGGGTGGCCCTGCACCAGCGTGTGGTAGCGCTTGTCGACGGTGCGCTCCTTGAACTGGCGCTTGAGCGAGGTGTACGCCCGCTCCGACTTGGCGACCACCATCAGTCCCGACGTGCCCACGTCGAGGCGGTGCACGATGCCCTGACGCTCGGCGGCGCCGGACGTGGAGATCCGGTACCCGGCGGCGGCCAGTCCGCCGATCACGGTGGGGCCGCTCCAGCCGGGGCTGGGGTGCGCGGCGACCCCGACCGGCTTCACGATGACCACGACGTCGTCGTCGTCATGGACGATCTCCATGCCCTCGACCGGCTCGGCGACCACCTGCACGGGCGCGGGCGCCTGCGGCATCTCGACCTCGAGCCAGGCCCCGCCGTGCACCCGCTCGGACTTGCCGACCACCGAGCCGTCCACCGCGACCTTGCCCGCGGCGGCCAGCTCGGCGGCCTTGGTGCGGGAGAAGCCGAACATGCGGGAGATGGCGGCGTCGACGCGCTCGCCCTCCAGGCCGTCGGGCACGGGCAGGGTACGGATCTCGGGAAGCGTGCTCACCCGTCGAGTATGCCGGACGGGTCCGACAGCGCCGTACGCCAGCCCGTCGCCGTCAGTCCTTGTGGACCGTCCCGTCGGGGTCGAGGCCGCGGAAGGAGAGCAGCACGATCAGGATGCCGCCGCAGACGATCGCCGAGTCGGCCAGGTTGAAGACGGCGAAGTGCTTGGGCGCGATGAAGTCCACGACCGCGCCCTCCAGGAAGCCCGGCGAGCGGAAGATCCGGTCGGTGAGGTTGCCCAGCGCGCCGCCGAGCAGCAGCCCGAGCGCGATGGCCCAGGGCAGGCTGTACAGCTTGCGGGCGAGCCGCGCGATGACGACGATCACGGACGCGGCGATCACCGTGAAGATGATCGTGAACGCCTGCCCGATGCCGAAGGCGGCACCAGGGTTGCGGATCGCGTCGAAGCGCAGCCAGTCACCGATGACGTCGATCGCCGGATTGTGCTCCAGCTTCGCCACCACGATGATCTTGGTGATCAGGTCCAGGGCGTAGGCGAACCCGGCGACGGCGAACAGCACGGCGATCCGCCGCTTGCCACGGCTCCGCGCGGTGCCGCCCTCACCCTCCGCCTCGCCCGTGCCGTCGACCGGCTCGGTGCCGTCGGCGGGGGACCCGCCGGCCGGGGTGTGTGCCGTCTCGGCGCCGGACGGACCGCCCGGAACACCGGCCTGGTCGCCGGGCCGGTCCTGCCCGTCCTCGGCCCGTGCCGCGTCCGGGGTGTCCGGCGTACCGATGATGCGCTCCGCCTCTGCCACGTGAGTCCCTCAACCTAGGTGCCTGCTGAGCACGAGGGTACGGCACACCCCATAAGGACCCGGTGCTCAGGCGGGCCACCGGGGCGACCGGCCGCTCAGTAGCGGCGCTCTTGCTTCTGCTTGCACTCCACACACAGGGTGGCCCTCGGGAACGCCTGCATACGGGCCTTGCCGATCGGGTTGCCGCAGTTCTCGCACAGACCGTACGTCCCGGCCTCCAGGCGCTGGAGGGCCCGCTCGGTCTGGAGGAGCATCTCGCGGGCGTTGGCGGCGAGCGCCAGCTCGTGCTCCCGTGTGATGTTCTTGGTGCCGGTGTCCGCCTGATCGTCGCCGGCGCCGTCCCCGGAGTCCCGCATCAGGCCCACCAGGGAGCGCTCGGTCGAGGAGATCTCGCTGCGCAACCGCTCCATCTCGGTGATCAGCTCGGTACGGGCCTCGGCGACCTCCTCGGGCGTCCAGGGGTCCTCCCCGGGCCGTACCGCCAGCTCACCGGGCTCGGCGGCGGGCCGTGCCTTGGGTACGGCGGTCGTGGCCGCCGTCGCCGTACCAGGGGTCTTCTTGGCAACCACGGTCTTGGCTCCCGTCTGCTCCGCGGCCACAGCCGCATCCACGCTCTTCGCGGTGCTCCTACGCCCGGCAGCCGTGCCGGGACTCTGCTGACCGGCCGCCTCGGCGCCGGATTCTTTCCTGCCCGGAACCCGCTCGGCGGTCACCTCGGCCCGGGTTTTCTTAACTGGCGCTTTCCTGGCGGAGGCCGCGTCGGGCCCCTGCCCACGGGTTCCACGGGACCGGCCCGTGCGCGCCGACGCGGCACCCGCGAGCGCCGGGCTCCCCTGCGCCGGGCCCATCTGCGCCGGGCCCATCTGCGCCGGGCCCATCTGCGCGGGGCCCGTCTGCTCGGGGCTCGACCGTGCGGGACTCGTCCGCGCGGGGCCCGTCTGCTGGGCGGCCTTCCTAGGCGCGGCCTTCTTGGCCGGAGGCTTCTTGGGGGTGGCCTTCCCCGCTCCGGCCTTCCCCGCTGCGGTCTTCTCGGCGAGAGTCTTCTTCGCCGCGGTCTTCTTCGCTGCGGTCTTCCTGGCGGGAACCGTCCTGGTGGTGACTTTCCCCTCGGTCGCCTCCTCGGTGGCCGCCTTCTTCGCAGGCGCCTCCTTGGCGGCGGCCTTCTTCCCGGCGGTCTTCTTCCCGGTGGTCTTCTTCGCGGCGGCCCTCCTTGGTGCGCCCTCGTCCACCGCAGCCTTGTCCGCCAGCACCTTCCCTGCCGCAGCCTTCGTCGCCTGGGCCTGCGCCGCCTGGGCCTTCGTCGCAGGCGCCTTCTTCGCAGGCACCTCGGCCGCCGCGTCCTTGCTCGACGCGCCCTCCGCCACCGCACCCGCTGCCGACGCGCCCTTGACCTGGCCCTTCTCCACCGACGCCTTCTCCGCAGGCACCTTCTTCGCCGCAGCCTTCTTGACCGCAGCCTTCTTCGCCGCGGCCTTCTTGACCGCGGCCTTCCTGGCGGGAGCCCTCTTGGCGGAAGCCTTCCCGGCGGAAGCCGTCTTCGCCGGGCCCTTACCCTGAGCGGCCTTCTTGACCGGCGCCTTCTTCGCCACGGAAGCCTCCTCGAAAGCGGCCTTCCGGGAAGCGCCCCTCTCAGGAGCGCCCCCCTTGGGAGCACCCCCCTGGGGAGCGGCCTCCTGGGAAGCGCCCCCCGCCCCGCCCACACCCCCCGCCGCACGCACGTCGACAGAGGCACCGGAACCGGCGTCACCGCCGGTCACCGGCGCCCGTACGGCGGTCTTCTTCGCCACCATGGACGCGGCCCCTTCACATATTGTGATCTTGCGCGCGAATCGTGCTGGGACGATAAATCGACTTGAGTCGCGCGGCAACGGGGCACGCCGCCCCGGCCGCCCGCCCCGGTACCGCCACGCGGCGGGCATGCATCCGTTGTGCCCCGCTCCCCACGGGGTGAACCCGTCCGTCGGACATCCCCGGACGTGAGCCCCCGTACCAGGCCATTCGGGTCACACCAAGCCCCCACCGACAGGGCCCGCAGCCGCCCCCGAACCCCGCCCCGACCCCCCGCCGAAACAGGTCGTCCGCTGTCGGTGCGGCGCCGTACACTGGGCGGAGCGAAAGGCGTGGATGGGGACGAGTAGCGGCGTACGCAGCCCAGAGCGACCCGGGGACGGTGGAAGCCCGGGGGCGAGCGCGACGTGAAGATCACCCCGGAGCCGCCGGAAGAAAGCCGCGGGCAGCCCGTGCCGCGGTGAGTAGAGCCGGTTCGCGACCCCAATGAGGGGGCTCCCCGGAGCACGCACCGCGCGGCGCGCGGACGCCGCCCCGGAGAGCCAAGGAGGGTGGTACCGCGGGAGCGCGCCGCAGTCGGCGCGAAGGCGGGTCCGACACCAGGACCGGTCCGGCTCTCGTCCCTCCGACGGAAGGCAGAAAGTCCGTTGGAGGACCCCGCAGATGACAGCGCCGACGTACCGCCAGGTGCCCGCCCAGGTCGACCTGCCCGCCCTGGAGCACGCCGTGCTCGACTTCTGGCGCGAGCAGAAGATCTTCGCCAAGAGCCTGGAGCAGTCCGAGGGCCGCCCCGAGTGGGTGTTCTACGAGGGCCCGCCCACCGCCAACGGCATGCCCGGCGCCCACCACATCGAGGCCCGGGTCTTCAAGGACGTCTTCCCCCGCTTCCGCACCATGCGGGGCTACCACGTGGCGCGCAAGGCGGGCTGGGACTGCCACGGCCTGCCGGTGGAGCTGGCCGTCGAGAAGGAGCTGGGCTTCTCCGGCAAGAAGGACATCGAGGCGTACGGCATCGCCGAGTTCAACGCCCGGTGCCGCGCCTCCGTGCTGCGCCACACGGACGCCTTCGCCGACCTGACGACCCGCATGGGCTACTGGGTCGACCTGGACGAGGCGTACGTGACCATGGAGCCGGAGTACATCGACTCCGTGTGGTGGTCGCTGAAGGAGATCTTCGGCAAGGGCCTGCTGGTCCAGGACCACCGGGTGGCCCCCTGGTGCCCCCGCTGCGGCACGGGCCTGTCGGACCATGAGCTGGCGCAGGGCTACGAGACGGTCGTCGACCCGTCGGTCTACGTCCGCTTCCCGCTGACCTCCGGCCCGCTGGCCGGCGAGGCATCGCTGCTGATCTGGACGACCACCCCGTGGACCCTGGTCTCCAACACCGCGGTGGCCGCCCACCCCGAGGTCACCTATGTGGTCGCGACCAATGGCGAGGAGAAGCTCGTCGTCGCCGAGCCGCTGGTCGGCAAGGCGCTCGGCGAGGAGTGGGAGATCACCGGCCCGTCCTTCACGGGCGCCGAGATGGAGCGCTGGACGTACCGGCGCCCCTTCGAGCTGATCGCGTTCCCGGAGGGCACCGAGGCCCACTTCGTGGTGAACGCCGACTATGTGACCACCGAGGACGGCACCGGTCTGGTCCACCAGTCCCCCGCCTTCGGTGAGGAGGACCTCAAGGTCTGCCGCGCCTACGGCCTGCCCGTGGTGAACCCGGTCCGCCCGGACGGCACGTTCGACGACGACGTCCCCCTGGTCGGCGGCGTCTTCTTCAAGAAGGCCGACGAACGGCTCACCGAGGACCTCGGCGCGCGCGGCCTCCTCTTCCGCCACGTCCCCTACGAGCACAGCTATCCGCACTGCTGGCGCTGCCACACCGCGCTGCTCTACTACGCCCAGCCCTCGTGGTACATCCGCACGACGGCCGTCAAGGACCGGCTCCTCGAAGAGAACGAGAAGACGAACTGGTTCCCGGACACGGTCAAGCACGGCCGCTACGGCGACTGGCTCAACAACAACATCGACTGGGCCCTGTCCCGCAACCGCTACTGGGGCACGCCGCTGCCCATCTGGCGCTGCGAGGAGGGCCATCTGACCTGTGTCGGCTCCCGCGCGGAGCTGTCCGAGCTGACCGGCGCCGACCAGTCCGCCCTGGACCCGCACCGCCCGTTCATCGACGAGGTCACCTTCGACTGCCCCGAGTGCGCCCAGACCGCCACCCGCGTCCCCGAGGTGATCGACGCCTGGTACGACTCGGGCTCGATGCCGTTCGCGCAGTGGGGCTACCCGTACAAGAACAAGGAGCTGTTCGAGAGCCGCTACCCGGCGCAGTTCATCTCCGAGGCCATCGACCAGACCCGCGGCTGGTTCTACACCCTGATGGCGGTCGGCACCCTGGTCTTCGACAAGTCGTCCTACGAAAACGTGGTCTGCCTGGGTCACATCCTGGCCGAGGACGGCCGCAAGATGTCCAAGCACCTGGGCAACATCCTGGAGCCCATCCCGCTGATGGACCAGCACGGCGCGGACGCGGTCCGCTGGTTCATGGCGGCCGGCGGCTCCCCGTGGGCGGCCCGCCGGGTCGGTCACGGCACCATCCAGGAAGTGGTCCGCAAGACCCTGCTGACCTACTGGAACACGGTCGCCTTCCAGGCCCTGTACGCGCGTACGTCGGGCTGGGCCCCGTCCGCCGCCGACCCGGCCCCCGCCGACCGCCCGCTGATCGACCGCTGGCTCCTCTCCGAGCTGCACGCCCTGACGGACCAGGTGACCCAGGCCCTGGAGGCGTACGACACCCAGCGCGCCGGCAAGCAGCTCTCCGCGTTCGTCGACGACCTCTCGAACTGGTACGTACGCCGGTCCCGGCGCCGGTTCTGGCAGGGCGACAAGGCCGCGCTGCGCACCCTGCACGAGGTGGTCGAGACGGTCACCAGGCTGATGGCCCCGCTGACCCCGTTCATCACCGAGCGGGTCTGGCAGGACCTGATCGTCCCGGTCACGCCCGGGGCGCCCGAGTCGGTGCATCTGGCCGCCTGGCCGGAGCCGGACCTGACGTCGATCGACCCGGAGCTGTCCCGGCAGATGGTGCTGGTCCGCCGGCTGGTGGAGCTGGGCCGGGCCACCCGCGCGGAGTCCGGTGTCAAGACGCGTCAGCCGCTGCGCCGGGCGCTGGTCGCGGCGACCGGGTTCGACGCGCTGGACCGCGAGCTGCACGCCCAGATCACCGAGGAGCTGAACGTCGAGTCGCTGGCTTCGCTGTCCGAGGTGGGCGGCAGCCTGGTCGACACCACCGCCAAGGCCAACTTCCGTGCCCTGGGCAAGCGGTTCGGCAAGCGGGTCCAGGAGGTCGCGAAGGCGGTCGCCGAGGCGGACGCGGCGGCGCTGTCGCTGGCCCTGCGGGAGGGCACGGCGTCGGTGCGGGTCGACGGCGAGACCATCACCCTCGCTCCGGACGAGGTGATCATCACCGAGACGCCCCGTGAGGGCTGGTCGGTGGCGTCCGACTCCGGTGCCACGGTCGCGCTCGACCTGGAGATCACCGAGGAGCTGCGGCAGGCCGGGCTCGCCCGGGACGCCATCCGGCTGATCCAGGAGGCCCGGAAGAACAGCGGGCTGGACGTGGCCGACCGGATCGCCCTGCGCTGGGTCGCCACCGACCCGGGCACGATCGCCGCGCTCGCCGAGCACACCGGACTGATCGCGGACGAGGTGCTCGCCACCGACTTCGCCCAGGGCGAGGGCGACGACACCTTCGGACCGGCGTTCACCGACGAGGGCCTGTCCCTGAGCTTCCGCCTGCACAAGGCATAACGGCCCCCGGTACGCGACCGGGTGGTGCGGAAGCCATGTCCATCAGGCTCCCGCACCACCCGGAAGACGGCCCGCGCGGGAAACGGCCCTCACTGGAGCCGACCCGCCCGGGAACCGCACCACTGAGGAAGCGGCCCGCTCGGACAGCCAGCCACCCGGGAGGCGTCCTACATGGCAGGCGCCCAGCCTGGAACCGGTCGCCCGGGAAGCCGCCTGCACGGACAGCCCGCCACCCCGGAACCCGCCTACATGGCAGGCGGGTTCCGGGTCAGGAGCGGCACGCTGTGCTGCGCCAGCACCGCGTCCGGCACGCCGAACCCGCAACCCGCCTACACGGCAGGCGCCCAGCCTGGAACCGGCCGCCTGGGCAACGCCCCACCCGGAAGGCCGCCCACTCGGACAGCCCCGCCACCCCAGAAGCCGCCCACACCGCAGACGCCCAACCTGAAACCGACCACCCAGGAACCGCCCCACCCGGGAAGCCACCCACACAGACAACCCGCCACCCCAGAAGCCGCCCACACAGCAGACGCCCAACCTGAAACCGCCCACCCACGAAGCGCCCCACCCGGGAAGCCACCCACACAGACAACCCGCCACCCCAGAAACCGCCCACACAGCAGACGCCCAACCTGAAACCGACCACCCACGAAGCGCCCCACCCGGGAAGCCACCCACACAGACAACCCGCCACCCCAGAAACCGCCCACACAGCAGACGCCCAACCTGAAACCGAC